>JBCDJA010000042.1:0-10621 GCA_038748465.1 Pseudomonadota bacterium | reverse complement strand
GTTTGGGTCATCCCAAGCGACCCCTGGGGCGCTGGGTGTCCTTCGCCGATCAGAGAACGGATCAGCGACTCGCAGAAAACTCCGCAGCTGCCCAACGCACGCCGTCGGCGACCGCGCCAAACTGTCGCAAAAGCGGCAAAACACTGCAAGCATTAATTGACCGTCCGGACGGACAATCCCGATTTGCGTGTCCTTCGGAGGTATGTTTTGCAGCAAGGGGCCCGACGCTCGGCACCGGCGCAACGGCCTTACTGGGCCTTGCATTTGTAATCTTATAACGTTACACAGCCACCCTCGCCGCGACGGTGAGCCGGCCTTTCCATGCCCGCTCCTTTTCTGCGTTCGTGGTTTTCAATGAAATTGTGTGGGGGGCAAGCGTTATGCGCATCAGCCGAGTGGGACTAACAGCAACATCGATTTTCGCCCTGTCGATCGGAGCCACATCGGCCCAGCCGGCCGATCCAGCGCCAACGCCCGTAGGCGACGGCATCGTCGTTACCGCCACCCCCCTCGAGCGGACGACGGACGAAGTCGCGGCACCCATCACGGTGTTCGGCCGGGACGATATTGTGCGCGGCAGCGCGCCGACGCTGGGTGCTCTCTTGAAAGACGAATTGGGGGTGACCCACTCCTCTTTTGCTCCGGGCGCCAGCCGGCCGATCATTCGCGGTCTTGATAATTTCCGCATCCGGATCCAGGAAAACGGCATCGGCACCCACGATGTATCGGCGCTGAGCGAGGACCACGCCATCACCGTCGATCCGCTTTCTGCAACCCAAGTCGAAGTGATTAGGGGGCCGGCAACCTTGCGCTATGGCAGCGAGGCCATCGGTGGCCTTGTCAGTGTGCTCAACAATCGCATTCCTCAGTCTGCGCCTGAAAAAGGATATGAGGGGGAAGTTTATGGCGCCTTTGACAGTGTCAGCGATGGTTTTGAGGGCTCGGCCATGGTCGATTTTGCCGTCGGGCAATTTGCCGGTCACCTTGATGCCTTTGCCCGGGATAGCGACGATTATGACATCCCCGATGATGACGACACCCAGGCAAATACCTTTGTCGAATCATCCGGCATTTCAGGGGGCGGATCGTTCCTTTTCGATAATGGCTTTATCGGCGCCTCGGTTAGCTATTTCGACAGCGAATATGGGATCCCAGGCGAAGAGGCCGTCGCCAGAGACCTGTTCCTTGATATGGAGCAGACGAAAGTCAGCGCCGCGGCTGAGTTTTACGATCTTGGTTCGGTGGTCGATACCTTCCGTGTCCAGGCAGGCTATTCCGACTACACGCACGACGAGGTTCGAGGCGATACGGGCTTTGTTGGGTCGACCTTCGACAACGAAGTGTTTGAGGCACGGACGGAAGTGGTGCATGCGCCCATCGGATTGTTTGAAGGGGCCATCGGTCTTCAGGGCTCCACCCGCGATCTTTCCTCCAGCGGCGAAGGCGGCGAGCTGATTGCCCCGGCAACGGACGACCGGCTCGCGCTGTTCGTGTTTGAGGAGGTCGCGCTCTCAGAGGGCGTTGTGTTGCAAATGGGCGGCCGCGTTGAGCACGTGGAAGTCGACGGCTTTGGCGTGCGGGTCAACACATTCACTCCTGCGCCGGGTACAGAGATTGACGATTTCGGTCGGGACGAGGACCTGAGCTTCACGCCGATCAGCGCCTCTGCCTCGCTTCTCTTTGATGTCGCAAACGCCACAAAACTGGGCGTGACCGCGCAATATGTCGAGCGCGCGCCGAGCCTGTTGGAACTCTTTGCCAAAGGCCCGCACGAATCCACCGAGACCTTCGAGATCGGCGATCCCGATCTTGATAAGGAAACTGCGATTTCCTTGGAACTGACGGCCAAGAAGACAACCGGGGCGGTGCGCTACGAAGCGGCGGCGTTCTACACCGAGTTTGAGGATTTCATCTTTAAGCGTCTTACCGGCGTTGAGTGCGGCGAGGAGTTTGACACCTGCGGCGTTGAGGACGAGCTGACCCAGGTCGTCTATTCGGCAGAGGACGCAACCTTTACCGGCCTTGAGCTTGCAGGCGAATGGGACGCCTTCAGCCTGCACGGTGGTATTTTGGGCCTCAGCGCTCGGTTCGATATGGTGCGGGCGGAATTTGACGATTCCGGAGATGTGCCCCGTATTCCGCCCATGCGTTTTGGCGTTGGCACGTACTACACCAATGGCGGTTTCAACTCTGCCATCGACCTTCTTATTGCTGATGAACAGGACGACACGGCCGAGTTCGAATCCGAGACAAAGGGCTATATCGATCTTACGGCCTCGGCCTCTTACGTCTTTGAGCAAGAGGGAAGCGACACAAGCTTTGAGGTTGGCCTGGTCGGAACAAACCTTCTCGATGATGACATTCGTAATCACTCCTCCTTCAAGAAGGAAGACGTTTTGCAACCGGGCGCCAGCGTCCGCCTGTTCGGCCGCGTGGTGTTCTAAACTTCCCGCGCGCTGCAGGCGGGCCTTGCCAGCCCGATCGAGTGTCGCGTGTCACATCGGGAAAATGTTACGTAGGGGGAGGGCCAGCGCGGGGGACTTGCGCTGGCCCACTTTTTTGCGCGATGGGGCTCCGATCTCATGGCGCGTTTTTGCTCGCCGCACGATGCAACTGTCGCGCCTTGAAGGATCTGCCGGCCCTACTCGCTGATGAGGGCATCGTCTGTTTGCCAATTGAGATGTTGGCCGGCATCAACCGCGATCATCTGGCCGGTGACCGCGCGATTAGCGACCAAGAAGTCAAGACAGGACGACAGATCTTGCACCGTTGACCCTCGTTTCAGAAGGGTCGCAGCGCATTGTTGATCAAACGCCCGTTCGTCTTGCCTCATGCTCTTAAGGGTGGGGCCTGGACCGATCGCGTTGACCCGTATTCCTTTTGGCGCGAGGGCTTGGGCGGATGTCTTCGTCAATGTCAGGAGGGCTGACTTTGTGAGCGTATACGATACAAAATGCGGCGTTAATTTCCATACCCGCTGGTCGATCACATTCACAATCAAGCGGTCGTGCTGACCATCGGGCCGCTCCCCAAAACACCGTGTAAGGAGGACGGCGCTGCGCAGGTTGATGGCCACATGCCGGTCAAAGCTCTCATCGGTTAGATTTGCAAGCGTATCCTCCTCGAAGATCGACGCATTATTTACAAGGAGGGTCAGCTCGCCGAGCGCGTCAATGGCCGCTTCCACCAAACCGGCAACCTCAGCCGGCCGCAGGAAATTAGTCCGTAGCGCAACGGCCCTGCGCCCCAGCGAGCGAATGTCGGTTACCGTTTCGGCGGCCTCTCGTTCCGATGCGTTAAATTGAATGGCAACGTCATAGCCGGATTTTGCAAGCGACAGCGCGAGCGCCCGGCCGATCCGCGAGGCGCCGCCCGTCACCAAGGCACAGTGTTGCATGGCCGCCTACACGTAGCTTGCATCGAATTGCCCGGGCCTCTCTGAAAGCCAGGCGAAGGCCTCTTGGACTTCAATGACATCCTCCTCATAAAGATCTGTCATCTGCTCGATCTTGTCGCCTCGATAGGTCCAATAGCCGATGGCTGGGAATGCGAGGACGGGGTACCCCTCTTTCTCATAGTGACCCCAAATGCGAACCCTTATGCCGTTCGGTGCATAAATCTTTGTACCGACAGCGGTCCAAACACGCCGATCAAACCGTTTGTCGAAGTTCTCGATGGATTTCGCAAAGCCGGCGACAACCGCTTCTCGGCCCCTGATGTTGCAGGCGAAAGGCATACCGCACACTGCGTATCCAACATCGTCGGTCAAATAAGGATAAAGTCGGTCCCATTGTCCGTCCTCGACGCATCGTTCGAATTGCCGGAGCCATTCGCGGTGTAGATCGAGAAGTGTTTGCATATCGTTCCTCCTTGCCTGATGAGGAAATCGCGTGATAAGGTAATAATATCAATTCCATAGAGGTAATAAAAATCATGCAGTCCGGCGATGGCCCTGCGCCCGACTTTGCCCAGAGGCTCCGAAGTTTCCGTGTGGCGCGGCGACTTTCCCAACTCGATCTCGCGAATGCCTGCGGCCTCAGTCAGAAACATGTGAGTTTCTTGGAGACGGGACGGTCTGCGCCCGGGCGGTCGACGGTTTCGCGTTTGTCGATTGGACTGGGTCTCAGTCATCTTGAATCGGATGACTTGCTGTTGTCCGCGGGTTTCGCTCCTTCAGACAAATCCGGCCGTTCAACAGAAGATAGTTTGACGACAATTGACGCGGCCCTTGACCGCGTGATCGCGCTTCAAAACCCGTTTCCCGGTGTCATTGTCGATTCTCAGCAAAACCTGCTTCGCAACAATTCTGCGTTCGACAATTTGTTGGCCTGGGCTCTTCCCGATTGGGATGTGTGGTCAGAGACCTGCGGCCGCGGCCAGAAAAACCTTATGCGGATGACCCTGCATGAGCGGGGTTTGTTTCCTATGATCAAAGACCCCCTCGACTTGGTGCCGGTTTACCTCGATCGCGTGCGGCGGGAGTCTAGCGGTGATCGGCGGGCTCAAGACCTCATCGCCGAGATTGAGGCTTGGCCGCACATCACGCCCCACACCAAGGCGGATCGTCATTCGTCCTCCACATCAGCCGTCATCGAGGAGCGGTTTTGCGTGCGCAATCAAGACATGGGGTTCATCTGCCTTATCGCCCGCATCGGCGCTCCCGGCACATCCTATGCTGAAAGCCTGCGCCTTGAGCTGTTCCACCCGAGCGATGACGCGACGGAGGATCTCATACGGGCGATTTGCCCGGCCTCATAATCTATCGACGACAGGCGGAACTACTCCGCCTGCTGAGGGCCTGGCTTGGGTGCAGGATCGCTTGTGGCCTCTTGCTTTGGCGCTTGCGGCCCTTTGCGCTCGATCAACACATAAAGGATCAGCCCAAGCGTGATGGCATAGGCGGCCGCGTATTGATCGCCGCTTGCTAAGGTGACGGCAACAAGACCGGCAACCCCGCGCTCGGTGTCCGTTTGCACCTGCTGCATCGCGACAATAATGCAGAGATAGCCGGTGATAAGCAGGGTCAGCACAAGAGCAATGGGCAAGACGGGCTGAAACAGCGAGACGAGCGGCCCCACGAAAAGGCAGAAAAACGCCACAACAAAAAGCGTTCCGCCACCGGAATAAATCGACTCCATGGCATCCGGGCCGAACCGATATCGCTCGGCCACCGTTGCCGTACCCGCGGTCCAGATCGGGCCGGCGAGCCCAGGATAGGGCGCCAAAAACGCATGCAAGCCATTGCGGATGCCGGTCACCAAGTGCACCCGGTCTGTATTGAAGTCGATTTTTTCATCAGGCCGCAAATGATCCACGCGATCAATCAAGGCCTTGCCAACCACAATGTCCCCAAAGGCGATGATGTAGGAGATGATCGCCGTGGGGAGGGCAAGCAGAAACACCTCAAACGGAGGGAAGCCAAGCGTCACCGGCGTCCAGGCCAATAACTCTCCCATGGCCGGCGCCTGAATACCCCAATTTATCGTCGGCAACGGATACTCACCAATGATCCAAGCGATCACCATGGCCAGTAAGAGAGCGGGCACCACCCCGTATTGCGCTAAGCGCTTGGCAAATGCGTGATGCTCCATCCACTGACGAAACGTCAGCGAGAACATCAAAAATAGGCAGACCAAGGTGCCAATGAGCAGTGAAACGGGAGCATCCCAAAACCGGCCATCGGGCTTGATTTCCCCGAAGATGGCGGCGATCCCGGCGCCCAAAATAATTCCGGCCTTGAGAGAATTGGGCACAAGATCCACAAGCTTCTTGCCAAGCCCCGTGACGCCCAGAACCATAAAAATGGCGAAGACCAAAAACTGCAGGGCAAACAGCGCGCGGATCGCCTCCGGCCCCGGCTCGAATTGCTGCAAAAAAATGATGATCACGGGGATCGCCGGCGTCACCCAACCGGGCACCAAAGGCACGCCCAAAAGCCCAGGCAGCATAAAGCCGATCCCGCCAATCACCACATAAGCGAGCGCAACGTCGTAGGGCAGGCCCAAATAGGTTTCGAGCAGGGGGATGATCGCGAGGGAAACAACGAAGACGACCGCGCCTTGAATGGCCTCCGGACCCTCGAAGCGATAATGCACGAGGGGCAGCCGAACTTGGAAGGGCCCGAGCGGCCAATAGGGCTGCTCCTCGCCAGGCACCCGCTTATAAATTGCCATTAGGCCTCCCCTCCTCGCAACGCGTTGATTTTTATGGGCGCGAGTATGGGGTGAGGTTGAACACAGGTTCAAGTCGTGGCGTGTTCAGACCTCTGTGGCAACCAATGCGATGAAACATCGAGGTCTGATCGGGGCACAATGCCCGTTTTTTGCCCTCGAAACGTCATTGGCAACTTGGTTAAAGGCCATTAACTCTCTTGCGCGTTACCCGTCCGGGTAGCGTTCGACTTCAATCCGTGTGGGGAGGCTTAACGCCCATGAAAAAGATCCTCGGTCTTACAACCGCTGCTATGCTGTTTGCCGCACCGGCTTTCGGCGCCGTTATCACCATCGAATTTGCTGAAGAGGGGGGTGAGACCATCTCCTACGCCTTCGATGATTCGACCATGACGGTGACGAACCTGTCGACGGATGAGAGCTTCCCGTACACCTACGACGAAGCTGCTAAGACCGTTTGCGGTGAAGCTGCTGCCGGCAAAATCTGCGCAACCTTTGAAAATACTGGTGAAGAAGTCGGCTTCACGACACCTTACACCAACACCGAAGGCGCCAAAGGCACAGCGACGATTACCGCAGTCGAGTAAGCCATGCCCTAGCTGCGGCTTGCCGCGGCAGGCAGACGATTGACGAAAAGCACCGGAGCCGCGAGGCTTCGGTGCTTTTTTTTGCAAGGACGCCTTTTTGCAAGGACGCTGGCCGATGCGACTTCTGGCAAGGATTGGGTTGTCACTTCTCTTGGGAGGCGCGGTCATGTCCCTTACGCCAGCCGGGGCGGAGGCGCCCAACAAGGGGAGCGAGAGCGCCAGTGGGGTCGAGGCCAAAGGCGAGGTCATTCTCATGGCCGCCCCTCGGCTCGACGATCCGTACTATGCCGAGTGGTCCGAGGCGATCATCGCCTTCCAGATCGGGCTTGCCAAAGCCCTTATCGGCGGCGACCGGGCGATGATTTTCGCCGGTGAGGACACCGCGCCGCGCTATCGCGATGCCCTTGGGGAGGGGGCGGTCGTCACCGCACCGCTCGAAGACATTTGGATCCGCGATTATGGCCCCGTCGACCCAGGCGCCGGCACCCTCACCCGCTATACCGCCGCCGGCCAGGGCGGCGGCCGCGTGGGCCAGCACGAGGCCGACCATGTGCAATCGCGCCTCCTTGCCCATTTCTCGTCCAAAGGCATCGCGCTGCCGTACCGCGAACTCCTCAATGATGGCGGCAATTTCGTCGGCGATGGGGCCGGAAGCGCCGTCATTAGCCGTAAAGCGCTGCGCGACAACCGGATGGATGAGACCCGCGCCCGCCAGGCCTTTAAGACAGCTTTGGGCCTTCAGCGGGTTGCCTTTATCGAGGCGGATGAACAAGGCGGGCTTGAGCATGCCGACGGGGTGGTGGCCTTCGCCGGCACCGACACCTTGCTCGTCAACGCGTATCCGGGCGATCCGGACTATGCGGCCGACCTCCATGCCGACCTTGCACGTTCCCTGCCCGGTGTTGCCATCCACGAGGTGGTAACGGCCTACCGGCCAACATCGTTTTTCGATGATCGGTTCGGGTCCGCCTGCGGGATTTACACCAACGCGCTGGTCACCGCGGCGGCTGTTTACCTGCCCCAATTCGGCGTGGCAGAAGACGCTGTTGCGCTTGAACAGGTCCGGGCTGCGCTAAACCGGCCGGACGCACCGGGCGCGCCAGCCGTGCCGGTTGTCCCGATACCCTCGGCGGGGGTGTGCGGGCTTGGCGGCGGGGTTCGCTGCCTCACCAGCCAGTTGACGGGACCGTTGGCCGCAAAAACGCTTTCAAGTTTTGGCCTGACAGCGCCCGGGGAAGGTGAGTAAGAGGCATCGCCGGATGTGCGACGGAGACGGGGGCAAGCCCCGACCCACTAAGGTCGACGCCTTGGGCTAAAACGAGGCTCGAGTCAAAAAACACAAAAAGGGGGGGAACCAACACCGATGAGCCTGCCGACGCTGTCTCGCCAACCCGGCTTTCTGGCGCGCCTGCCCAAGCGCTACACCCTAATCGCGCTTGCGGTGCTTGCGACCTTCATCTGCTACATCGATCGGGTGAACATCGCCGTCGCGATCATTCCAATGCAGGAATATTTCGGCTGGGATAACGAGACCAAGGGCCAGGTCCTCTCGTCCTTTTTTATTGGCTATATGCTGTTTCAGGTGCCAAGCGGTTGGCTTGCCCGCAAGCATGGCGGCCGAATATTGCTTGGCATCGCCGTGCTGTGGTGGTCGGTCATGACGATCCTGACCCCGCCTGCCGCGCTCCTTGCCTTTCCACTCTTGATCTTGAGCCGGATTTTGATGGGCATGGGCGAGGCGGCGATGTTTCCGGCCGCCTACGATCTTTATAGCCGCTGGGTTCCGGAGCGGGAGCGCTCCCGCGCCATTGCCCTGCTTTTGAGTGGCATCCCCATCGGCACCCTCTTTGCTCTCACGGTAACGGGCTGGATTGTTTCTCAGTATGGCTGGCCGTCCGTCTTTTATATCTTCGGCGCCAGCGGCATCCTTTTTACCGTGGTTTGGTTCGCCGCCGCCTATAATTCGCCCGCCGAGCATCCAACGATCAGCGCAGAGGAAAAAAACCTTCTCGCATCGGTCGCCGCCAAAACTGCTGGCGATGGCGCCGTGCCCTGGCGACGCATCTTCTCAGAACGCGCTGTCTGGGCCCTGATTATCAACCATTTTTGTTCCAATTGGACTTTCTATGTGCTGCTCGCTTGGCTGCCGAGCTATTTTCGCGACGTTCAGAACCTAAGCCTCACTGGCGCGGGGCTTTATTCGGCGGCGCCTTGGCTGACGATGTTTGTGATGAGCAATCTTGGGGCCTGGGCGGCGGACGGCATGATCGCCCGCGGGATGAGCGTGACCCGGGTGCGGAAGATCATGCAAATCACCGGCCTCCTTGGGGCGGCTGTTTTTCTGCTGCTCGTGAAAGACGCAACGACCCTGGCCGGGGCCACGATCTTCTTATGCTTTGCGTGCGGAATTCTCGCTCTCACCTGGGCCGGCTTTGCACCCAACCACCTTGAGATTGCGCCCCGCCATGCAAGCGTCCTTTTAGGCGTAACCAACACGGCCGGCACCTTGCCGGGGATCATTGGGGTTTATGTCACCGGCTGGCTGATCGACCGCACGGGCACCTTCGATGCGGCGTTTGTGCTTGCAGCCGGGGTGAGTGTGGTAGGGGCGGTAATTTGGGCCGCCTTCGGAACCTCGAAAAAAGTCATCGACTGAGACGCCCCCCCAACAAAAGCAAATGTGATCGACGCTGCAGGCCCCTTCGCTCGGGGTTGACCTAAAGCCGCGCCCTGAAGATAAGAGAATATATATTCTCTCATTTCGATTGGCTATGATGCACATGGATGCTTTTGCTTCCTTCTCTTCGATCCCCCTACTTCTCGCTGGCGAATGCGCGTTTATGCTCATCGCGGCCGGCCATGCGGCGCGCGCGCGCAAATCGGCGACACCTTGGTTCGCGTCCGGTATTCTGTGTACGGTGCTGGTCGGCTGGGGCATCGCCAGTCTTGCGCTCGAGGCGCGGGGTTTTTATGACAGCCCGCAATTTTTGGCGCTATGGCCGGGTTTTGTAACGCCGCTCATCCCGATCGGCCTCTTGAGCCTGTGTTTACTCATCGCCCCCGTGCGCCGCGGCCTTGTGGCCATTGCCGATACAACACCGGCTCATTGGTTCGTCCTTGTACAAACGCTTCGGATCGCAGCCATCGGGACGCTTTATAAAACGTGGACGGGCGCGTTCCCCGTGCATGTGGAACTTGCCGTCGGCCTGAACGACCTCGCCTTTGGCCTTAGCGCCTTGGCGGTCTATGCCCTCGCGCGCGCCGAGCGCCTGTCGAGCGATGCCCTGGTGATTTGGCACGCAGTCGGTGTCGCGCTCATTGTGATCCCCGGCGAGATCGCCATCCAGATGGGACTGCCGGGTCCGATCCAACACTTCAGCGAGGCGCCGACAACCGAGGTGATGTTCGACAGCCCGCTCGTGCTGGCGCCAAGCGCCGTCGTACCCGCCTTTGTGTTGCTCAACCTTTTCGCGATTTATGCGGCCCTTCGCCAAAGGGCGGCCAACGGAGCCGCACCCCCAATCGCGATCACGAAGCTTTGAACACGACCTCGAACATCCCAATTTCACCGCCTGGTAAATAATGGTACTGACTGCCGGGTGAGCGGTACCTTGATAGCTGGATCGGTACCGCCTGGGCCTCCGGCTGGAGGCGATCTGAAGGGTGGGATGACCGATGAAGATTTTTGTTTGGGTTTCAACGCTGCTGCTCGGCCTGGTATCTTTGCTTGGGGGCGGCATTTCAATTTACGGCGGGCTGGAAGGGCTCACGAGCTTTATGGGCTTTTCCTTCGATGGTCCCGGCAGCGGGGATTGGTTTGCCCCCGGCGATAACGAGTACCGGTTTTTTGCCGGCGTCTGGGTC
>JBCDJA010000041.1:0-10644 GCA_038748465.1 Pseudomonadota bacterium | reverse complement strand
CTGGCCGCCGTCCAAGCGGGCGTCGATAGGGATGCGGGGCGCGGCCTCAAATTTCGCTTTGCGGATTTTCTCAGCCACTTTGTGGCGGCGACTGCCGACCTCATGGGTGTATCCCTGGATCACCATTTGCGGCGTATACAAACGACCGTTCATCAGAGCGTGATTGTAATTCGTCTGACGTTTGGTGTTGTCCGGGCTCGCCAGGGTGTCCTTCCAGCCCAGGTAATCCCAGTAATCGACCGACAGGGTGAGGGGCAGGCAATCATCGCGCTTCGCAAGATCGCCGGCAAAGCGGTCGGCCGGCGGGCAACTTGAGCAGCCCTGGCTGGTGTAAAGCTCCACCACCACGGGGCCCGTCGCCTCAGCGCGCGCGTGCACCCGCCCTGTGCCGGCTACAAGGGCCGGGGCGGTGAGGGCCACGCCAGCGCCGGCCCGGAGAATGTCGCGTCGCGATTTCATGATGGTTTATATAGGTGGGCGGACGCGCGAAGTGGAATCACGTTCCCGTCACGCTGGCGTGACCCGTGGATTATGGGTCACAGCGGCTTTCCAGAACGTGGCAATATAGGGCGCGTGGTGCCGCGCGGCCGCCTCATGCCGCGTTGAGCCGGCGCAGCACAAAGTGCAGAATTCCGCCGTTTCGGTAATAGTCGAGCTCGTCCTCGGTATCGATGCGGCAGAGGAGCGGAACGCGCTCGCTGCGCCCATCGGAAAAGGCGATTTCCGCCTCCAGGGTCATGCGCGGGGCCATGCCCGCCTCCAGCCCCGCGATGGACACCACCTCATCGCCCTTAAGGCCGAGAGATTTGCGCGTCACATCCCCCTGAAACTGCAGCGGCAACACACCCATGCCGATGAGGTTCGAGCGGTGGATCCGCTCAAAGCTTTCGGCAATCACGGCCCGAATGCCGAGAAGCAGGGTGCCCTTGGCGGCCCAATCCCGGGACGAGCCAGTGCCGTATTCCTTGCCGGCAAACACCACAAGCGGCACTTGCTCCTCCTGGTAGCGCATGGCCGCATCGAAAATCGACATCTCCTTGCCGGAGGGGTGATGCACCGTCACGCCCCCTTCAACGCCCGGCACCATCTCGTTCTTGATGCGGATATTGGCGAAGGTGCCCCGCATCATCACCTCGTGGTTGCCGCGCCGGGAACCGTAGGAATTAAAATCCGGCACCGCCACCTCATTCGATTTGAGATAGTTGCCCGCCGGCCCGTCTACTTTGATCGACCCGGCCGGGCTGATGTGATCGGTGGTGATCGAATCGCCAAAAAGGCCAAGCACCCGCGCGCCCTTGATGTCCTCTACCGGAGCGGGCTCGGGCTGCAGATTCTCAAAATAGGGAGGATGCTGAACATACGTGCTCTCGGTGTCCCAATCATAGGTGAGGCTCTCTTCCGTGCTGATGTCTTGCCACAAATCATCCCCGGAGAAGACGTCTTTGTACCGGTCCCGAAACATTTTGGGTGTCACGCTTTTGCGCACACAGGCTGAGATTTCTTCTGACGTCGGCCAAATGTCCTCAAGATAAACCGGTTCGCCGTCCGCTCCCTCGCCGAGCGGATCGTTCAGCACATCGACGGTCATGGAGCCGGCGAGGGCATAGGCCACCACAAGAGGCGGGGAGGCGAGATAATTGGCCTGCACATCCGGGTTCACCCGTCCCTCGAAGTTGCGGTTGCCCGACAACACGGAGGCGGCGACGATTTTGTGCTCCCGCACCGCCTTGGCGATGGCCTCCGGCAGGGGCCCGGAATTGCCGATGCAGGTGGTGCAGCCATAGCCCACCAGATTAAAGCCCAGCGCATCGAGGTCGTCCTGCACGCCGGCCTTTTCCAGGTAATCGCTAACGATCTGGCTGCCCGGCGCGAGGGAGGTTTTGACCCAGGGCTTCACCGATAGGCCTTTTGCCAGCGCGTTGCGCGCCAAGAGCCCCGCGCCCAGCATGACGCTCGGGTTGGAGGTATTGGTGCAAGAGGTGATGGCTGCAATCACCACATCCCCATGGCCGATCGTAAAGGTCTCACCCTCCACCGGAGCGCGCTTGCCAGGCTCGTCCGCCTTTTTGTAGGTGGTGATGAGCTGCTCCTTGAAGGCCTCTTTGGCATCGACAAGGGCAATGCGGTCTTGCGGGCGTTTGGGGCCTGAAATGCTGGGCTCCACATCCGCCAGGTCGAGCGCCAGCGTGTCTGTGAACAGAGGGTCCGGGGTCTGCTTGGTGCGGAACAAGCCTTGGGCTTTGGCATAGGCGGCGACCAACTCGATTTGAGTTTTTTTGCGCCCCGTCGCCTCGAGATATTTGAGCGTCTCGTCATCGACGGGGAAGAACCCGCATGTTGCGCCATATTCCGGCGCCATATTGGCGATGGTCGCCCGGTCCTCCAGGGACAATCGGTCGAGCCCGGGGCCAAAGAATTCTACAAATTTGCCGACCACGCCTTTTTTGCGGAGCATTTCCACAACCATCAGCACAAGGTCGGTTGCGGTCACGCCTTCCTGCAGGGTCCCAGTTAATTTAAAGCCGATGACCTCGGGGATCAGCATGGAAATCGGTTGGCCCAACATCGCGGCCTCGGCCTCGATGCCGCCAACCCCCCAGCCGAGCACCGCAAGGCCGTTGATCATGGTGGTGTGGCTGTCGGTGCCAACGACCGTATCGGGGAAGGCAAGAGTAGGGCTGGCTTTGCCGCCGGCCTTGGCGGTCCACACGGTTTGGCCGAGATATTCAAGGTTTACCTGGTGGCAAATGCCGGTGCCCGGCGGCACCACCCGAAAATTGTCGAAGGCCTTAGAGCCCCAGCGCAAAAACTCATAGCGCTCACGGTTGCGGTGGTATTCGAGCTCCACATTCTGCCGGAAGGCGTTCTCGGTGCCGAATTTGTCGACCATGACCGAATGGTCGATCACCAGATCGACCGCCGCGAGGGGGTTGATCTTCTCCGGATCGCCGCCAACGGACTTCATCGCATCGCGCATGGCCGCCAAATCCACCACTGCCGGCACGCCGGTAAAATCTTGCATCAGCACCCGGGCCGGCCGGAATGCGATTTCGTGGCTACTGCGCTTTTCTTCAAGCCACCCGGCCATCGCCTCGATATCGGCCTTAGAGACCGACCGATCGTCTTCGAACCGCAGCAAATTCTCCAAGAGCACCTTGAGGGAGAAGGGCAGCCGGGAAATTCCGGCAAGCCCGTTCTGCTCGGCGTCTGGCAGACTGAAATAGTCGTAGGTCTTGGTACCGACCGTCAGCTTGCGGCGCGTGTTGAAGGAATCGAGGCTTTGGCTCATGACGGTCCTCCTCGGCAGGTTGCAGGGCTCGCCAGTGGCGGCAAGACGCCTTACTGGTTCGTCTTCTTATTTATGGGGCGCTCATGGGCGTGCAACAACTCAACCGAGGTGGGAGATCCCATGCCTGCCAGATCGGTATGCGAGTTTTGGGGCTTATTATGTGCTGGCTGTTCAGCTAAAGCGAGTGAGTAGGGCCAAGGCCATGGAGCTTGTTGCACGGGGGCTTGCCGTTGCCCGAGGGGAGCGGGTCGTCTTTCAGGGGCTCGATCTCGCCGTCTTGGCGCGCCGTCCGCTCTTGGTGCGCGGGGCCAATGGGGCTGGCAAGACAAGCCTTTTGCGGGTTCTCGGCGGCCTTGCCGATCCGCTTGCGGGTCAGGTCGCCCTCGTGACGGGGGAGGGGCGCTCGCTCGATAGCCGGGCCGAGCGGGCCGATCGCCTCCACTTTCTTGGCCATACCGATGGGCTGAAACCCGCCCTGACTGTGGCCGATCATTTGTCTCATTGGTCCGCTTTTTTTGGACCCGTGGCCAGCCAAAATGCCAGCGCAATGGACCAGCTCGGGCTCGACAGCCTCTTGAGCGTGCCGGTTCGATTTTTGTCGGTCGGGCAGCGCCGGCGGGTGGCCCTCGCGCGCCTCCTCCACGGCCGCCGACCGGTTTGGTTGCTCGATGAGCCGTCCTCAGGCCTCGATGCCGAGGGCGTTGCGGCGCTGGAGGGGGTGCTCAACGCCCATGCGGAGGCCGGCGGCGTACTTGTCGCGGCCACCCATCTGCCGCTCGCGCTCGCGAACAGCACAGAGCTTCATCTTGGTGAGGCGCGGTCGTGACAGGCTCGGTGCTTTCCCAGGCGCGCGCGCTTTTTGTGCGCGATCTCAAGGTCGCTGCCCGGATCGGGGGTGGCGGCCTCCTCGCGGTCGTCTTTTTTGCGCTCATCGTGATGCTCATTCCGTTCGCCCTTGGCAGAGACAATCTGCCGGTCCTGGCGAGCCTTGCCCCGGGCATTGTCTGGCTTGGGGTGTTGCTGGCGAGCCTCCTCACCCTCGATCGGTTGTTTCAGGCCGACTTTGAGGATGGGAGCCTTGATGTGGTGCTGGCGAGCGGGTTTCCGCTCACGGCCCTGGTGCTTGTGAAATGCCTTGCCCATTGGGTGCTGACGGCTTTGCCTCTGATCGCTGCAACGCCGGTGCTGGCCTTGCTGGCGCAATTGCCGGGCGCATCGCTTCCGGGCTTGATGCTGGCGCTTGGGGTGGGAACGCCTGGCCTGAGCCTGTTGGGCGCGGTTGGGGCGGCCCTTACCGTCGATGTCCGGCGGGGCGGGCTGTTGCTGTCCCTCTTGGTCTTGCCGCTGATGGTCCCGATCTTGATTTTCGGAGCGGCGGCGGGGGCAAGCGGAGAGACCTTCGGCCCGACCCATCTTTTGCTGCTGTCAGCGTCCCTGTTGGGCCTTGCTATTGCGCCGCCGGCCGCGGCAGCGGCCCTGCGACTAAGCGCCGGTTAGTGGTCTGAGGTGCGGTGGGCCAGGTTCGCGCTATATAAGAAGGGCAAGAGGGCCCAGCCCCGCCGCCGACACTCGCTTGGAACGCTATGCAACACTTCGCCAACCCGGCCCGATTCCTGGCCTTTACCCGTCCGATTTGGCCGGCAGCCCTTATTGGGGGTGCAGCGCTGACGGCGCTCGGTCTTGGTTGGGGCCTTTTTGGCACGCCCCCCGATTATCAGCAGGGCCAGTCGGCGAAGATAATGTATGTCCATGTCCCCGCCGCTTGGATGGCGATGTTCGTCTATATGACAATGGCCTCGGCGAGCCTTGTCGGGTTTGTGTGGAAGCATCCCGTGGCCGATATGACCGCAAAGTCTGCAGCCCCGATCGGTGCTGCCTTTACGGGCTTGGCGCTCGTCACGGGGGCGCTTTGGGGCAAGCCGACCTGGGGCACCTATTGGGTGTGGGATGCGCGGCTGACCTCCGTCCTTGTGCTGTTTTTTATGTACCTGGGATACATCGCCCTTTGGGAGGCGATTGAGGACCAGCGTAAGGCGGCCCGCGCGGCAGCCATCCTCGCGCTTGTTGGTGTGGTGAACATCCCGATTATCAAATTCTCCGTCGACTGGTGGAATTCCCTGCACCAGCCGGCCAGTATTTCCAGCCTTGAGCGGATCTTCGATCCGGCCATCCATCCCTCGATGTTGTGGCCACTGCTGATCGTATGGGTGGGATATATGGTGCTGTTCGTGGGCCTTGTCCTTGTGCGTACCCGGTCTGAGATCCTCGCTCGGCGCCTTGAAAGGCTGCGCTTGCAACACGCCTCGCAGGAGACCCGCGTGCGCGATCAGGACATTCTTGGAGCGCCGGACCTGGCCGAGCCGGACCTGGCCGGTCTTGCGCCCAGTGGGCAATTTAAAGGCGGGCCGTTTGAAGGTGGGCCGTTTAAAGGCGGGCAGGGATGAGTGAGCTTTTGCATCTCGACGGCTATGGCCTTTTTGTGTGGCCCTGCTACGGGCTCACCGTGGCGGTGCTCATCGGCCTGACGGTTCGGTCGGTCTGGCGCCATCGCGCCCTCCAAGCTGGGGTGAGCCAGCTTGAGACCCTCGCCGATGCAACGCGCGCCCAGCCTCCGTCAGGGTCCTCCCTGCCCTGAGGGTTAACGCCATTGGAGAGGCAATGCGTTGGGTTGTCGGCCTTCCCCTGATTGTATTTCTCGGCCTTGTCGCGGTCTTTGCCGTTGGCTTGCGCGATGACGGGCCGGATGTCCTGCCCTCGCCGCTTATCGGGCAACCGGTTCCCGATTTTTCCCTCGCCCCCATCGAGGGCTATAGAGCGGGCGGCACGGGGGTCGATCCCGATGTGTTGGCTTTGGGGCGGCTGTCCCTTGTGAATTATTGGGCGTCTTGGTGCGCCCCCTGCCGGGCCGAGCATCCGCTGTTGATGGAGCTCAACGCCGACCCGCGGATCGATGTCGTCGGGATCAACTACAAGGACGCGCCGGAGGACGCGGCGCGGTTCCTCCAATCGCTGGGCGATCCCTTCGACAGGATCGGGGCCGATACATCCGGGCGGGCAGCCATTGCCTGGGGCGTTTACGGCGTACCGGAAACGTTCCTCGTCGACGGCGAGGGGGTGATCGTCACGAAATATGTGGGCCAGCTGACCGCCGATGTCATGCGGGAGGTGTTTATGCCCGAGATCGAGGCCTTGGCGGGCGAGTAGGCACGAAAGAAACCGGACCCCGATGATCGGGGCCCGGCTTTTTCGGATCGGTTGTTGCGAAGCGCGTTTATTTGCGGCGCGATGCCGTTTTCTTGCGCGTCGTTGTCTTTTTGGCGGCGGTCTTTTTCTTGGCCGCCGGAGCGCGTTTTGCAGCGGTTTTCTTTTTCGCAGGCGCTTTTTTGGCCGGTGCTTTCTTCTTCGGTGCGGCCTTCCGACCACCACCCATAGCCTCAGCCTCAAGCGCGTCGGCGGCGCCGGCAATCAGCTTCAGATTGCGCATAAAGTCGTTCCGCTTGGACACCGGGATCGGGCCAAGGATTTTGTCCTCGGCTTTTTTCACCAGGTCCATGGCCGATTTCAGCTCTTTGCGGCCATCTGCGGTGATGCGGACCGAATTGGCCCGGGCATCTTCCTCGGTCCGCTTGCGGACCAGGAGATTGCGCTTGATGAGCCGGCTGATCATGTCGGCCAGGGTCGACCGGTCAATCCCGGTTTTGCGCACGAGGTCGGTCTGGCTCAGACCCTCGTTTTGCTCCACCGTTAAAAGGACCGCAAATTGACGAGGGGTCAGATTGCTGTCACCGATCTCTTTCGAGAACAGATCGTATGAATATTGCTGGGCGCGCCGCAGCAGGTGACCCGGAGAATCCGAGAGGTCAAACGTTGAAGGCTTTCTTGCCATTGGTTCAGTCCCTTGAGGTTAACAACCGGCCCGACTTTGATTCGAACGGGGTAAACATAACGTGAATTTATCCGTGTGCAATGAATCTCTACACAAATGGAGCACTTTTTTCGCGATTTTCCGACGTTCTCGCCGCTTTTTCATTTGTGTGCCTCTGATGAGGTCGTCCCTCAAGACCCCTAAATCGCCACGTTCCGACATCGGCTTCAATCAAACCTCCTATGCGTGGACATCCTCATGGCTGATGATTTGAAGAGTGACGGTGTCCGGCTGCCTGCCGATTTTGACTTCAAAATCCCGGATGCGGATGACCGCGAAAGGCTGGTCTGTAAACGCTGCACCTGGATCCATTATGTGAACCCACGGATCGTTGTGGGGAGCGTCTGCGAATGGCAGGGGCTGATCTTGATGTGTCGGCGCAATATCGAGCCCCGGCGAGGATTTTGGACCATTCCGGCAGGCTTCCTCGAAGAACAAGAGAGTGCGGAACATGGCGCCACAAGAGAAGCGCATGAAGAGGCGTGCGCGGACATTGAGATCGACCGTCTCCTCGCGATCTATTCGATCCCGCGGATTTCCCAGGTTCAGTTGATGTATCGTGCGCGGCTCAAATCACCCGATGTGGCGGCAGGCCCGGAGAGCCAAGAGGTGGCGCTGGTGGCGCCAAAGGACATCCCCTGGGCGGAGCTGGCGTTTCCGAGTGTCACCTGGGTGCTCCGTCACCACGCGGCTGTAAGGGGCAGGGCTGATTTTCCGCCCTTTTCCAATCCAGAGGACGATACGGGCGATGTGTTGCCCGGGTAAAAATAGCCGGCGTCGGGACAATAAGGCGCGTTAGGTTGGGCCGCTTCAGGCTGCTGGGCCCACTATGCTGCTGGACCCACTATGCTGCTGGGCCCTGGGGCTCCTCGCCCGCTTCGTCCTCTTGGTGGTGCTTCATGATGAAGGGCAGCTGGGTGACCACGAACATCATGGTGATGGGGAAAACGCCCCACACTTTGAAATTCACCCAGAATTCCTCGGAAAAATTAAGCCGCACGACCTCATTGAGGATCGCTAGAAACACAAAGAAAAGCCCCCATCGGAGTGTCAGCGTGCGCCAGGCCGCCTCTTCCATGCGGTAAAATTCTCCCATCACGACCTTTAACAGGGGCCGGCCGGTCGCCAGGCCGCCAAGCAGGATCGACGCGAAGATCCCGTTGACGATCGTGGGCTTGACTTGGATGAACGTCTCATCGTTGAGCGCAAGGGTGAGCCCGCCAAACACCACCACAACCACCGCCGTGATAACCGGCATGGGTGAGATCTTCCGCTCGAGGACGTAGCTGGCGACGAGGGCGGCAAGGGTCGCGGGTATAAAGAGGGCCGTGGCCAGGATCAGGTCTTTATCGGTGAGGTAATAGGTCCCGAAAAAGATGAGCACAGGACCCAAATCGAGCATGGCCTTACGGGCTGGGGAGGAAACTGGGGGCGCCATAGGGTGTCTCCCGGGGGGCTTAGTTAAAACCGGCAGTCTCGCCGGCAGCGGTCTCTTCGGCACCGACAAGCGCCTTAGCGAAATCATGGGGATCGAAGGCTTGGAAATCCTCAAGCCCTTCGCCAACACCGATGGCATGGATCGGCAGATCGAACTTGGCGGCAAGCGCGACCAGGATCCCGCCTCGCGCCGTCCCATCGAGTTTGGTCATCATCAGTCCAGATACCTCGGCTTTCTCGATAAAGGCGTCGACCTGGCTAATGGCGTTCTGGCCCGTTGTGGCATCGAGCACCTGGATCACCGAATGGGGCGCTGCCGGATCGACTTTACGGATCACGCGGAGGATCTTTTCAAGTTCGGCCATTAGGCCGGCCTTGTTCTGGAGCCGGCCGGCGGTGTCGATAAGCAGCACATCAATGCCGTCGGCCTTTGCCCGTTCAAGCGCCTCAAACGCAAGGCCTGCCGCATCGGCGCCTTGCTCCTTTGCGATCACCGGCACCTGGGCGCGCTCTCCCCAGACCTTCAACTGATTGATCGCCGCGGCCCGGAAGGTGTCCCCGGCGGCGAGCATCACCGACCGCCCCTCTCGGCGGAAGCGTTCAGCCAATTTGCCGATGGTTGTGGTTTTGCCCGTGCCGTTAACCCCGACCATTAAGATGACATGGGGCGCGTGTGCCGGATCGACAGCGAGCGGGACGGCGACCGGCTCTAACAAAAGCGCGATCTCAGCTGCCAGAGCCGCGCGTACCTCGTCCGGACTGATCTCTTTGTCGTATTTTTGCTTGGCAAGCTTTGTGGTGATGGCCGTTGAGGTCTCGATGCCGAGATCGGCCGTGATCAAAAGGTCCTCAAGGTCTTCGAGGGTCTCATCGTCAAGCTTGGCCTTGGTGAAGATCGAGGTGATGCCCTGGCCGAGATTGGACGAGGTGCGCGACAGGCCTTTGCGCAGACGACCGAAGAAGCCCGTCTTTTGCTCCTCTGGCGGTGTATCGGCTCCCGGTGTATCGGCTCCCGGTGCCTCGTCAGCCGGCACCGCGTCAGCCGCCACCTCGTCCTCTGCATCGCGCGCCGGGTCGCTCGCCCGATCGTCAACCGGATCGACCGGATCGACCGGATCGACCGGTCGTGCTGGAAGGTCCTTCGCCGGCAATGGTTCCGGATCCGGAATAAGCGGAGCATCAGGAGCCTCAACCACCCCCATTGTGGCTTGTCTGCCCTCGGAGGACCCAGGGGCGGGTGCTGAGGCGGGCGCGGCAGGCATCTGGGGCGACGGGGTCGGGCTCTCCGTCGCGTCTTGCGCCTCGGCGCGTTCGGCCGGGGGCGGGGGCGGGGGGCTTATAGGTGCCAAAGCGTCGGGGCTTGGCGCAGCCAAGGGCTCGATCGTCCGCTCGCCCTCTGCCTTAAGCGACTCTGGATCGAGGCCCGCTGCCTCAAGTGCCGCCGCCTCAAGCGCCGTCCGCTCAGGGATGGGCGCAACGGGGCTCTCCTCTTCGGTGACCAGCTTTTTTTGATCCGTATCGGGCGCCGTGTCGGGCGCTTTGTCGTCCGTGTCGGGCTTTTTGTTTTTGCCTTTCCGAAGATCGTCCCACCACCCAAACACGCTTTGCGCGTCATCGCCGGTCTTGCCCTTATTAAAAATCGGCATCAGCAGGGCACTCCTTGAAGGCGCTTACCGTTGGTCCCGGTGAGCTGCACCCGCACAAGACGGCCAACCTCAGCGGGCGATTGTCCGGCCTCTGGATCGCCTGCAAGGTCGACCGGGGCGAAATTCTCCAGGCGGCCCATGCGGCCGTTCTCCACCAAAATTTCGGCCGTGGTGCCCACATGCCCGGCGAGAAACCTTGCAAGCGCCCTCTCTCCCTTGGCCCGCAGCCTGCGCGCGCGCTCCCGGATTTGGGCTTTCGGCACTTGGGGCATGCGGGCTGCCGGGGTTCCTGTGCGGGGTGAATAGGGGAAGACGTGCAGATAGGCGAGGGCGCATTCGTCAACGAG
>JBCDJA010000040.1:0-10677 GCA_038748465.1 Pseudomonadota bacterium | reverse complement strand
GTCCAAGCTGGCGGTACCTTTTCCCGACCCGGTCCGGGTGGGCGCCGGTGCCGGCAGCTTGGACCCAAGGCGTGCCGGAAAGCCAAGCCAAAGCGCGGGTGATCGATGAGGTCTCGCGGGCCCATGCCGCGGCGCGAGGGCAGTTTAAGCGCGAGAGACATCAGGTTCCGAGTGAAGCCGATCCGGCTCTTCTGTATGCGACCCTTACGCCGGCCTATTTGCGAGCTGCTGCAACGGGCCGGGAGGGCATGAGCGATCTGGAGCGCCAGGCGCGGCTCTTGTGGGCCTCGCTTACTGGGCGGCCGTAACGACCGGGCGCTCGCCGGCCAGCCAGGCGGAGAAATCGTGCCGGGCCCGGGCCACATAGGCCATTTTGCGGCCGGCTTTGCCCCGCCGGCCCCCTTTGGCCGCCTGGGGCTCAAGCGGCGGCATGAGGCCGAAATTGATATTCATCGGCTGGAAGGTCGCTGCATCCGCGCCCCCGGTGATGTGGGCAAGTAGGGCCCCGAGCGCCGTTGTCGCCGGCGGCGGCTTGCCTACCCGTCCGCGCCGCTCGGCCTCGGTGAACTGCCCGGCTAATAATCCGATGGCGGCGCTTTCCACATAGCCTTCGACGCCGGTGATCTGCCCGGCAAATCGCACGCGCGGGTCTGCCTTAAGGCAAAGCTCGGGCGACAGGACCCGCGGGCTATTGAGGAAGGTGTTGCGATGCAGGCCGCCAAGCCTGGCAAATCGCGCCTCTGCAAGACCTGGGATGGTCTTAAAGAGCTTCGATTGGTCCCCGTGGCGAAGTTTGGTTTGGAAGCCGACCATATTGTAGAGGGTGCCGAGCTTGTTATCCTGGCGCAATTGCACAACCGCATAGGGTTTTGTTTCCGGCGTGTGCGGATTGGTAAGGCCCACCGGCTTCATCGGCCCGTGCCGCAAGGTCTCTGGGCCGCGTTCGGCCATAACCTCAATCGGCAGGCAGCCGCTGAAATACGGGGTGTCCTTCTCCCACTCCTTAAACTCGGTCTTTTCCCCATCCAGAAGACCGCGCACAAACGCCTCGTACTGCGCCCGATCCATCGGCAGATTGATGTAATCGGACCCCGTGCCCCCGGGACCGGGCTTGTCGTAGCGGGACTGGAACCAGGCAATGTCGAAATCGATGCTGTCCTTGTGGACGATTGGGGCAATGGCATCGAAGAACGCGAGCGCGTCCTCGCCGGTTCGGGCGGCGATGGCCTCGGCAAGCCCTGTCTCCGTCAACGGGCCCGTTGCGATGATCACCGATTGCCACGCGGACGGCGGCCAGGAGGAGACCGCGCCGCGCTCGATCTCGATGAGGGGATGATCGGTCAGGGCGTTTTCCACCGCGGCGGAAAAGCCATGCCGGTCGACGGCAAGCGCGCCTCCGGCGGGGACCTGGTGCGCATCGGCCGCAGCCATGATCAGGGAGCCGCATCGGCGAAGCTCCTCATGGAGGAGGCCGACGGCGTTGGTCTCAGCGTCGTCGGACCGGAAGGAGTTGGAGCAAACGAGTTCTGCCAATGTCGCGGTGGTGTGAGCCGGCGTCCCGACCTCTGGACGCATTTCGTGCAAAATCACCGGCACGCCGGCCTTGGCAAGTGCCCAGGCGGCCTCCGAGCCGGCCAGCCCCCCGCCGATAATGTGAACGGGCTGTTTGGATGGGGGGGCTTGAGCGATCATGTGGCCTTTCGACCGCGCCACGGCGCGGAATTTTCCGTTTTGTAAGGTTTGGGTTGACCTTGCGTTGCAACCTACGCGCAATCGCCCCCGCAACTGAAGGGCGAGGGGATGGAACACGCGCGGCTCCCGATCATTCGGACAATCTTGGCCGGCTATGGGTTTGTGTTCCAGCGCTTCTTTGTGCTCATCGCCCAAACCCTCCCGATCCTTTTGGTTTTGGCGCTTCTCTCCTGCCTCGATTACCGGTTCGATCTGCCCGATCCGTGGTTTGCATTGGCTGTCCCCTTCTACCGCTTGTTCGATCATCCCCTCGGGCAGGTGCTCATCAATTTCCTTGAAATCGTTTTCATGGTGCGATTGGCCTCGGTGCTCATCCGCTTGGGCCTAGGGGAGAAAGGCGAGCGATTTGGGACCTCGATCAAGACACGGGATGTCGATTTCTCGTTGATTGGCGCCCTCTTTGCCCTTGGCCTTCTGCACTTTGTGTTCGTTATGTCGGGCTTGTCGATTGTCGGCTTGCTCTTGTTCCTGATCGCGCTTGGGATCCAATTTCTCTCTGGATTTTCGCCGGTGGCACTCACCGATGCGATTTATTCAAGCGGGCTGTTCTCGCCCGAGCAAAGCCGCTGGGTGCATATTTTTTCAGCCGCCATTTTATTGGGCTTGTTCGGCTTTCTGGCGGCGTTCGTGCGGTTTACGGCCCGCCTCAGTTTGACCCTGCCAGCCACTCTGGTCGCCGGACAGATCGAGATGGGGCGGCCTTGGGCCCTGGCGCAATATTCTGCCTTCCAGCTTTTCTTTGCGCAGGTCTTCGGTGTTCTGATCACATTTCTGGTCGTGGCGATCCCCGTCCTCGGCCTCGATTTCATCATTGCCGATGTCATCGGCGGGCTCACGAGCGAACAATTGTTTGAGATTTTGCGTCAACGCTCGCTCTTGCTTCGCCCGGAGCATGCGGCGGTGCTCTTTGCCTATTTTCTGCTAGACGCCCTCTTCTTGATGCTCATGCTCGCCCAGTGGGCCGGCATGGTCGGCTTTGCCTATCATTTTCTCGATCGGGCCGAGCGCAAGCGCGACCGCGCGAACCAAAAGACCGGCATCCAGAAGGTGATTGAGGAGCGGCGGGCCCGCGCCGAGCAAAACGCTGAGGGCGGGGCCGGGGCCGGCTGATCTGCGATCAGTGTTATGCAGATTTTCGGGCGCGTTTGGTGGGGGCTTTCCGGCCTCGAGCCGGTTTGCGCTTTGGGCTGATCATCCGTAGAGGTTTGTCATCTTCGTTGTCGCCCGCAGGGCCCTCGAGTGGCAAGCGACCTGCTTTTTCAAGGCTTGGGCGGAGATAGTGACCTGTGTAGGACGCCTTGATGCCGGCAACTGCTTCCGGCGGGCCTTCGGCAACCACTTGACCGCCGCCATCACCGCCTTCCGGGCCCAGATCAACGATCCAATCGGCGGTTTTGATCACTTCAAGATTGTGTTCGATAACGACGACCGTGTTGCCGCCATCCACGAGTTCGGCGAGCACCTCAAGCAGTTTGCGCACGTCCTCAAAGTGGAGGCCGGTGGTGGGCTCATCCAGGATGTAAAGGGTTTTGCCGGTCGAGCGCCGCGCCAGTTCTTTGGCGAGTTTCACCCGTTGCGCCTCGCCGCCTGAGAGGGTCGTCGCCTGTTGACCGACCTTGATGTATCCAAGGCCAACCCGCTCAAGGGTTTCAAGCTTGTCTTTTACCGCAGGCACGGCTTTGAAAAAGCGCGCGCCTTCCTCAACGGTCATATCGAGCACATCGGCAATGGACTTGCCTTTGAACTCAATCTCAAGGGTTTCGCGATTGTAGCGCCGCCCGTCGCAGACGTCGCACTGCACATAGACGTCGGGCAGAAAATGCATCTCGATCTTGATCACCCCATCGCCCTGGCAGGCCTCACACCGACCGCCCTTCACATTGAAAGAGAAGCGCCCCGGCTTATAGCCGCGGGCCTGGGCCTCGGGCAGGCCGGCAAACCAATCCCGGATCGGACCGAAGGCGCCTGTGTAGGTGGCTGGATTGGATCTTGGGGTTCGGCCGATGGGCGATTGGTCGATGTCGATGATCTTGTCGATATATTCGAGCCCGTCGATGCCTTCGTGCTCGCCAGGATAGAGCCTCGCGCCGTTCAACCGCCGGGCCACGGCTTTGTAAAGCGTTTCGATAATCAGCGTACTTTTGCCGCCCCCTGAAACGCCGGTCACGCAGGTGAGTGTGCCGAGCGGAAGCGAAACCGTCACGTCACGGAGATTATTCGCTTTGGCGCCGCGGATCGTGATGGCCTTGCCCTTTTGGGGCGGGCGGCGTTTAGGGGGAATGGGAATTTGTTTGAGGCCCGTAAGGTACTGCCCGGTCAGGCTTTGCGGATCTTGCATCACCCGCTCCGGCAGTCCCGCCGAGACCACTTTGCCGCCATGCGCGCCGGCGCCTGGGCCCATATCCACAAGATAATCCGCCGCCAACATCGCCTCCTCATCGTGTTCGACAACGATAACGGTGTTGCCGAGGTCTCGCAGGCGTTTCAGCGTCGAGAGCAGCCGCGTATTGTCGCGCTGATGAAGGCCGATGGAGGGCTCGTCGAGGACGTAAAGCACCCCGGTTAGGCCCGAGCCGATTTGGGACGCGAGGCGAATGCGTTGGCTCTCGCCGCCCGATAGCGTGCCCGAGCTGCGTGCGAGCGTGAGATAGCCAAGCCCGACATCGTTCAAAAAATGCAACCGTTCACGGATTTCTTTGAGGATGCGGCTCGCAATCTGCTTTTGTTTGCGCGAAAGGGTTTTATCAAGGCTGCCGAACCAGGCGTTCGCATCGCCAATCGAAAGCGTGGCGACCTCGCCGATATGCCGCTCGTCGATCTTGACGGCCAGGGCCTCGGGCTTCAGCCGATGGCCGCCGCACGCATCGCAAGGCTGGGCGCTTTGGAAGGTTTCAAGGTCCTCCCGGATCGCCGCTGAATCGGTCTCCCGCCAGCGCCGCTCCAAATTGCAGATTACGCCCTCAAAGGGTTTTTTGGTTTCATACCGGCGCAGCCCGTCATCATAGACAAACGTAATCGGGTCCTCGCCAGAGCCATAAAGAACCACATCCTTAAACGTCTCCGGCAGATCTCGCCAACTGACGGTGGTCGATTGCTTGTAATGCCGGGCAATCGCATCGAGCGTTTGCGTATAATAGGGGGACATGGATTTCGACCAAGGCGCAATGGCCCCTTTGCGCAACGACAATTCATCGTTGGGCACGACCAAGCTTTCAGCAAAGTGAAGCTCCGTTCCCAAACCATCACACTTTGGGCACGCCCCAAATGGATTATTGAACGAGAAAAGCCGCGGCTCGATTTCCTCGATTGTGAAGCCGGAGACGGGGCACGCGAATTTGGACGAAAAGATATGGCGGGTCGGTTCGCTGCTGTCTTTCGGCGCCTCCTCGGCAATCGCAATGCCATCGGCAAGGCCAAGCGCCGTTTCAAGGCTATCGGCAAGGCGTTGGTGCAACCCCTCCTTGACGACCAGGCGGTCGACGACGACGTCGATATCGTGTTTGCGTTTTTTATCGAGGGCCGGAGCGTCGGCGATATCGTGAAACGTGCCGTCGATCTTGACGCGTTGAAACCCCCGTTTTTGCAAGTCGGCCAGCTCCTTGCGATACTCTCCCTTCCGCCCCCTGACGATGGGCGCGAGCAAATAAAGCCGGGTGCCGGTCTCAAGCGCCATCACCCGGTCGACCATTTGGCTCACGGTCTGGCTCTCGATCGGCAGGCCGGTGGCGGGGGAATAGGGCACGCCGACCCGGGCGAAGAGGAGGCGCAAATAATCGTAAATTTCGGTGACGGTGCCAACGGTCGAGCGGGGGTTGCGCGATGTGGTTTTTTGCTCAATCGAGATAGCCGGGCTCAACCCTTCAATGCTGTCGACCTCAGGCTTTTGCATCAACTCCAGAAATTGACGGGCGTAGGCGGAAAGGCTTTCCACATAGCGCCGCTGGCCCTCCGCATAGATCGTATCGAAGGCAAGTGAGGACTTGCCGGACCCGGATAGCCCAGTGATGACGATCAGATGATCGCGCGGCAGGTCGACATCGACCGCCTTTAAATTGTGCTCCCGGGCGCCCCGGACGGAAAGGGTCTTTAGCGCAGGGTTGGCAGGGGAGGCGGGCGATTTCGGCATCGGCAGGGGGCCTTGATCGAGCGTGGGATAGGAGACGAGCAAGCTAGGTCCCGGGATTGGGCGAACAACCGCCCAAGGCCCGTTGGCCAATCGGCCCGTTACCCGCTTGCGTCGGTCTTGCTCTGGCGGGAGGCCCGCCATGCGGGCTATGCTTTTACCAGAATCAGCAACTCAGAGGCCAAAACCATAAAGGGGTGTCCCCATGGCTGGAAGCGTGAACAAAGTGATTTTGATCGGCAATCTCGGCAATGACCCCGATGTGCGCCACACCCAAGACGGCCGGCCCATCGTCAACCTCTCGATTGCCACATCCGAGAGTTGGCGCGACAAATCGAGCGGTGAGCGGCGCGAGAAAACCGAGTGGCATCGGGTTGTTATCTTCAGCGAGGGCTTGGCCAAAGTGGCGCAAAATTATCTGCGCAAGGGCTCAAAAATTTACGTGGAAGGTCAGCTTCAGACCCGCAAATGGCAAGACCAATCGGGCCAGGACCGCTACACGACCGAGGTCGTTTTGAGTGGTTATAACGGCACCCTCACCATGCTCGACAGTCGCAATGGCGGCGGTGGGATGCGCGAGGGGGATGTGCCTGCCTTTAGCGGCCCGGGCGAGGGCGGCAGTGGTGGCGGCGGCGGCGGCTTCGACCGCGGGCCGGATGATGAAATTCCGTTTTAAAACAGAGCCTTGCGGCCCACCGGCGCGGTGTTTGCTGACCGCCTGAAAGCCTGCTAACACTGGGGGGGCGGCGGTTTTCATCGCCCTTGATTGCTTTGGGCCTTTAGCGCCCTGATTGACGACTTCTCACGGATTTTCAAACTTGGCTAACGACCCCGAGGCACCCGCCGGGCCGCCCGACAGCGGCGATGTTTTTTCCGTCTCCATCGAAGAGGAGATGCAGCGCTCATACATCGATTATGCGATGAGCGTCATCACCTCGCGCGCCTTGCCGGACGTGCGCGACGGGCTCAAACCCGTGCACCGACGCATCCTCTTTTCGATGCACGAAAACGGGTATCTGCATAACCGGCCCTATCGCAAATGCGCCCGCATCGTCGGCGATGTGATGGGACAATACCATCCGCATGGAGACCAATCGATTTACGATGCGCTTGTGCGCATGGCACAAGGCTTTTCAATGCGCCTGCCGCTCTTGGACGGGCAAGGTAATTTCGGCTCGGTTGACGGCGACCCGCCTGCGGCGATGCGGTATACGGAAGTTCGTTTGGCCAAGGCGGCGCAAGAGCTGCTTGAGGACCTTGATAAAGACACGGTCGATTTCCGGCCAAACTATGACGACAGCAAAGAAGAGCCGGCGGTCTTGCCCGCCAATTTCCCCAATCTGCTCGTCAACGGCGCTGGTGGCATCGCCGTGGGCATGGCAACCAATATCCCGCCGCACAATCTCGGCGAGGTCATCGATGGGTGCCTGGCGCTCATTGCCGATCCCGAGACAAGCACCGATGATTTGCTGCAGATCATCCCGGGGCCCGATTTTCCAACCGGCGGGCTGGTGCTGGGCCGAGGCGGATACCGGGCCGGCGCCCACAAAGGACGCGGATCGGTCATGGTGCGGTCGGTCGTGGAGACCGAGGAAATCCGCAAAGATCGCCTGGCCCTCATCGTTTCGGAAATTCCGTTCCAGGTAAACAAATCGACCCTCATTGAGAAAATCGCCGATTTGGTGCGGGACAAGCGGGTCGAAGGCATCGCCGATTTGCGCGATGAGAGCGATCGCCAGGGCATGCGGATCGTCATCGAGCTCAAGCGCGACGCGGTGCCGGAGGTGGTGCTGAACCAACTCTACCGTTACTCCCAACTGCAAACCTCCTTCGGCATGAACATGCTGGCTTTGAGCGGAGGGCGACCGCAGACCTTTGGGTTGAAGGAAATGCTGGAGGCGTTTGTTGCCTTCCGCGAGGAGGTCGTCACCCGCCGGACGAAATTTGAGCTCCGCAAAGCCCGCGACCGGGCGCATATTTTGGTCGGTCTGGCGATAGCGGTCGCCAATATCGATGAAGTGATTCAAACCATCCGCACCTCGCCCGATCCTGCCACAGCCCGCGAACGCCTGATGAGCCGGGATTGGCCGGCACAAGATGTGGAACCGCTGCTGGCGCTCATCGCCGATCCGCGTCACGTCTTAACCGAGGCGGGCACGCTGCGCCTGTCGGAGGAGCAAGCCAGAGCGATCCTCGATCTGCGGCTCCAGCGGCTGACGGCCCTTGGCCGCGATGAGATCGGCGATGAGTTGAAGGCGCTTGGCGAGCGGATCGGCGAGTTGCTTGAAATCCTGCAAAGCCGCATTCGGCTCCTTGAGGTCGTGCGCGATGAATTGCATGCCGTGCGGGAGGCATTTGCCACCGACAGGCGAACCCAGATCGTCGATGCGGAACAGGATCTGGACGATGAGGACCTGATCCAGCGCGAGGATATGGTCGTGACCGTGACCCATGGCGGGTACATCAAACGTGTTCCGTTGTCGGAATACCGGACCCAAAGACGGGGCGGGCGGGGCCGGTCTGGCATGGCGACCCGGGAAGAGGATTTCGTTGCCCGCGTCTTCGTGGTCAATACCCACACCCCGGTGCTCTTCTTCTCATCGACCGGCATGGCCTACACGCTCAAGGTATGGCGGCTGCCCCAGGCAACGCCCCAATCGCGGGGCAAGGCGCTCGTCAATCTGCTGCCCCTCGCGCAAGATGAAAAAATCTCCACAATTTTGCCCTTGCCCGAGGACGAGGCGAGCTGGGGCGATTTGCATGTCATGTTCGCGACTGCGACCGGGAACGTTCGGCGCAACAGCCTGTCCGATTTCGCCAATGTGATGGCGAACGGAAAAATCGCGATGAAGCTGCCCGAGGGGGACCGCATTGTCGGGGTGTCGCTCTGTACGGACGATCAAGACGTCCTGCTCACCACCTCTCGGGGCAAGTCGATCCGCTTTAACGTCACCGATGTCCGTGTCTTTAAAGGCCGGGAAAGCACAGGCGTGCGGGGTATCCGGCTTTCAGGCGGGGATGCGGTCATCAGCATGGCCATGCTGCGTCAAACCGAGGTCACGCCGGGCGAGGCGCGGGCCTATCTGAAACAAGCCGCGCAAATCAGGCGCAGCGTGACCGGCGATGGGGAGGAGGCCGACCTTGAGATCGCAGAGGAGGTGAATGGGGAGGAGGCCGAGACGGCCCTTGAACCCTCACGCTATGCCGAGCTCGGCGCCTATGAAGAGTTTGTCCTGTCGATCACCGAGCACGGATTTGGCAAACGCACCTCCTCGTTTGAGTACCGTCGCTCTGGCCGCGGTGGGCAAGGCATCAACGCAATGTCCATGTCCGACCGAAATGGCCCCCTTGTGGCGAGCTTTCCCGTGGAGGAGACCGACGAGGTCATGGTGGTTACCGACAGCGGTGTGTTGATCCGTTGCCCGGTCAACGAGATCCGCATTGCGGCCCGCGCGACGCAGGGGGTTCGGATCATCCGCACCGACGAAGATGCCAAGGTCATGTCTGTGGATCGGCTCAGCGATATGGGCCAGAACGGCGAGGGAGCGCAAGACGCCGAGGATGAAGGTGGGGAAGCCGGGGGCGCCGGGGAGGCCTAAGGAGCCCGAGGATCCAGGGCCTAAGCCTCGCTGGGATGGACGGCTTCCCTCGTTTCCGGCAGGCTGCGCGAGGCCTGTGAATCGACGCACGCACAAGGCAACCGCGGGGAGGGCGGCACATGGCTTCTGTGAACACGATTTCCGGCGACGGGGCCATGACCGGCCGGCGGAAGGTGGCAATCTATCCGGGCACCTTTGACCCGATCACCAATGGCCATGTGGACATCGTCTCCCGCGCCGTGAAGCTGGTGGACCGGTTGGTCATCGGCGTTGCGCGGAATTCGGCCAAAAATCCCCTCTTCAGCCAGGAAGAGCGCACTCAGCTCATCACCGACATCGTAGCCGGCCTTGAAACGGGCACGGCGGAAATCGAGGTGGTTCCGTTCCAAAAATTGCTGATCCACTTCGCTGAGGATGTCGGTGCGTCTATCATTATTCGCGGCCTGCGCGCGGTCTCGGACTTTGAATATGAGTTTCAGATGGCCGGCATGAACGATCGGCTCAACAAAGGCGTGGAGACGGTCTTTCTGATGGCCGATGCCGCCCACCAACCGATCTCCTCTAGTCTCGTCAAAGAGATTGCCCGCCTTGGCGGCAATGTCGCTGATTTCATCCCGCCCCTCGCCGAACAACGCCTGTTGGAAAAGGTCACCGGGTAAGGAGGCTCTCTGCCTTTTGCACCGGAACCGCCGTTTGCGATGCTCCACCTTATCCTGGCTAACAAGGCCTATTCGTCCTGGTCGATGCGCCCGTGGCTTGTGCTGCGTGCGGCGGGCATCGACTTTGAGGAGACCGTGATCGCGCTCGGGGAGCCTGACACGGCGGCGCGGATCGGCGCCTGGAGCCCAAGCGGCCTGGTGCCGGCGTTACGCGATGGGGACCTGACGGTCTGGGATTCGCTGGCGATAACCGAGTATTTGGCCGAGCACTACCCCGACCGGGGGATTTGGCCGGACGCGCCCGGGGCCCGGGCCAGGGCCCGCTCTGTCGCCGCCGAAATGCACGGGGGCTTTATGCCCCTGCGCCAAGCCTTGCCGATGAATCTGCGGGTCAAAGGGACCGTGCCCCTTGCCGATCCGGCGGTGCTCCAGGCGGTTGGCCGCGTTGTCGACATCTGGACCACCTGCCTTGAGGCGGGTCCTCAAGGCGGTGACTTCCTGTTCGGCCCTTTTTGTGCCGCGGATGCCTTTTACGCCCCTGTGG
>JBCDJA010000039.1:0-10683 GCA_038748465.1 Pseudomonadota bacterium | reverse complement strand
TGCGTCGCCCGCGCCTTCCGGTCACTCGTCCGTCTGCTGATATAACTCGCTAGCGGGGAGCGGGATGGAAGTCATCGTGATTTTAATCCCGGCCGCCCTTTTTTTGGGGTTGCTCGGGCTCGGTGCGTTTCTGTGGGCCTTGCGGTCGGACCAATTCGACGACCTAGAGGGCGCTGCCGAGCGCATTTTGTCCGATGACGATCTAGAACCACCCGACGATCCGCCAACCGACGGCAGGCCCTGACAAAGGCCTCAAGACCGGCCGGCTCGCCCGCGCACAGGAGCTCGAGCGCCCCAGCTCAACCGTCCCGTTAGGCCGGATCGGCAACTGCAGCATCGTCCGTTGCCGGCACCTCGGGCACCATATCCCGGTAGGCATGCCAGGTCGCATGGCCAAGCAGCGGGAAGGCGAGCGCGAGGCCGATAAAGGCTGTCGCGATGCCGGCCGCAACGATGACGGCAATCAGCCAGGCCCAAAGCAGCATGGTTTGCCAATGGGCGGTCACCGATTTGATGCTCGTTGCGATGGCCGTGAACGCGTCCACATCCCGGTGCATCATCATCGGAAAGGAGAGGGCGCTGATTGAAAAAATCGCCAGGGCGATAACCGCGCCAATCGCCGTGCCGACCACAAGCATGGCAATGCCGGCCGGTTGGGTGAGCGCGAAGGTCGTGAAGTCGCCGAGCGGTTGGTATTGCCCGTGGGCGAACAGCGCGTAGAGCAGCATGGCGATTCGCAACCAAACCAACACGGCGAACATTAGAAAAAAGCTCACAAGCGCGATCTGGGTCGGGCTCGCGGTCCTCACGAAGAGCATGTCGGTGATGTGCACGGGCTCGCCGGCCTCAAGCCGCCGGCTCTTTTCGTAGATTCCCATGGCCAAGAAGGGGCCAAGCAGCGCAAACGAGGCGACGGCCACCGGCACGAGCGAGGCGCGATCAAGGGCGATCAAGACGACGATGATTCCAAGCCCACCGCCAACCGCCAGCAATCCGTAAAAAACACTGAGCAGCGGACGCTGCAAAAAATCCTTCCATCCTGCCTCGAGCCAGCGCCAAACCGCGTCGGTGTGGATGTCGTTGAGGAGGATTTTCCCCGAGGGGTGCACGTTGCTCATGACGGCTCTCCAGCCCGCGATTTCTCTCATTCTTTGTTTGTAAGACTAGCCGCTAGAGGCCCGATTGGGAAGCAAAACGGGGCGCTTTGGCATCGCGCCAAAACCGAGCACCCCTCAGCATAGGTGCCGGGGTCCAAACGGCCTTGCCCCTTGAACAATCCGCGGTGGAACCGGGGACCTGACGCAAATCGTGCACAGGGTTTCGACTTTCGTCTGTCCGATTTGCTTGACACCACATAGTGTCAATGTAGCATGACGCATTGAGGGGCGCTGTCTCGGTTAGTCGCAGGCGTCTTTCATTCCCCCATCGGCCGGCTTGCCACCCCCAAGCGAAGAAGCGGTGCAGGCCTTAATAGGAGAGGGCACCCTAATGGCCTTGCTGAGCTTCGAACGGAAATACCGGGTTCGCGGCGGCACGCTAATCGGCGGCAACCTGTTTGATTTCTGGTTCGGGCCCTTCTATGTGGGCTTCTTTGGCGTCACGACGATTTTCTTTACCCTGCTGGGTGTCGGCCTCATTTTGTACGGCGCGGCCATTGGGCCGACCTGGAATGTCTGGCTGATCAGCATCAACCCGCCGGATATCAGCTATGGCCTCGGGCTCGCGCCGATGGCTGAAGGGGGGCTTTGGCAAATCGTTACCATCTGCGGCATGGGGGCGTTTTGCTCTTGGGCACTCAGGGAAGTGGAGATATGCCGCAAACTCGGCATCGGCTATCACGTGCCGATTGCCTTTAGCTTCGCCATTTTGGCCTTCGCAACGCTCAATATTTTCCGGCCCTTCATGCTCGGTGCCTGGGGGCATGGATTCCCCTATGGCATATTTAGCCATCTCAATTGGGTCTGGTTCACCGACTATCAGTACGGGAACTTCCACTATAACCCCGCCCATATGGTGGCCATCACGTTCTTCTTCACCACCACCTTGGCGCTTGCGCTGCATGGCGGTGCGATCTTGTCAGCGGTGAACCCGAAGAAGGGAACCACCGTCAAATCGGCTGAGCACGAAGACACCTATTTCCGCGACACGATCGGTTATTCCATTGGCCCGCTCGGCGTGCACCGGCTTGGGTTGTTCCTGGCCTTGTCGTCCGGGTTTTGGAGCGCCGTCTGTATTATCATCAGTGGGCCGCCCATTTATAGCGGCTCGTGGATCGAGTGGTGGGAGTTTATCCGCCGTACCATCACCTGGTCTGCCGCCTAACTGGAGAGCGCTGCTATGATGAACCCCTACGATACGATCTTCACCCGCGTGCAGCTCGCCGGACCGGTGGAGGCTGGTGTGCCCATCGGCTCGGAAACCATCGACCGGGTGGGCACGCCCACCCTCAACAAGCTCTTCGGGCGCTTTGGTAATGCCCAGGTCGGCCCGATTTATCTTGGGTTTTTGGGTGTCACCTCGATCATCTGTTTCGTGATCGGCTTTGTGATCATCGGCCTTAATATGATGGCGCAAGTGGATTGGAACCCGGTTTTGTTCTTCCGGGAGTTTTTGTGGCTGGCGCTTGAGCCGCCGCTGGAGGAGCACGGATTAAGCGTGCTTCCACCCTTGAATGAAGGCGGCTGGTGGCTGATCTCCGGTTTCTTTATCACCACCTCGATTATGTTGTGGTGGGTTCGGATGTATCGGCGGGCCCTCTCCCTCGGCCTTGGCACCCATGTGTGCTGGGCGTTTGCATCGGCCATTTGGCTCTTCCTGGTGCTCGGCTTCATCCGGCCAATTGCCATGGGCAGCTGGAGCCACGCGGTGCCTTTCGGTATTCTTCCGCACCTTGATTGGACCAACAATTTCTCGTTGCAATGGGGCAACCTCTTCTGGAACCCGTTCCACGCGCTGTCGATTGCCTTCCTTTATGGCTCGGCGCTTTTGTTCGCGATGCATGGTGCGACCATTCTTTCGGTAGCGCGGTATGGCGGCGATCGGGAGCCGGAGCAAATTTGGGATCGCGGCACCGCCTCTGAGCGTGCGGCGCTGTTCTGGCGCTGGACCATGGGCTTTAACGCAACCATGGAATCGGTCCATCGCTGGGCGTGGTGGTTTGCCGTGCTCACAACCCTGACCGGCGGGATCGGCATTTTGCTCACGGGCACGGTCGTCGACGATTGGACCGTATGGGGAATAAAACACGGTATCGTACCCGCCGAATTTGATTGGTGGCCGCTAACACCGGACTCCACCGTCTCATCCTGGGGGAACTGACCCGTGGACGGGCCCCATAGCCTCTCTTCTCTCTCCGGTGTCGCAACCGGGGGGGCCGCAGCCGGCAGGGTTGCGCAGAGCGTTGCTGCCGAGGACGGGTTTAGCCCCGGCACGGTGCGCTCAAGCGGCGGACGTGCGGTGCGCGATGCCGATGAGGCAGAGCTGGCGCCTCACGGTCTGCCCGCCGCGTTGCCGGCCGGCGAATGGGTGGTCTGGCAAGGGGCGCCTCGCTGGCTCCCCCTTGCGCGCCAGGTGTTCCATATCGGCTGGATCGGGGCCTATTTTGCGTTGCTGGCCGCCTGGGCCCTCGGCTCGGCAGTCTTTGCCCCTGCCGCGGAAGGGGGCGTGCTGGCCAGTCTTATCGCATCGCTGACCGGCATTGGCGTGTCGGCCGCCTTGGTGATCGGCCTGCTTGCGCTTCTCGCCTGGCTCAGTATGCGGACGACGGTCTACACCATCACAAATCGCCGCATCGTCATGAGGATCGGGATCGCGCTCTCTAAGACCATCGATATTCCGTTTGGGGTCATCGATTCGGTGGGCCTGAAAACCGATCGCGACGGCAGCGGCAATCTGTCGATCCAACTGAACGAGAACACGGGCATCGCCTATTTGATGGTGTGGCCGCACACGAGGCCCTTCAAACTCAAAAGGCCGCAGCCGATGTTGCGCGCCGTGCCGAATGTCGGTGCGGTGGCCGAACGTCTCGCCGAGCGGTTGAGGGCGGATGCGGCACTGCGCAATGCTGCGGCCGCGGCGGAGGACGACAGGTCCCTCGCGGCTGGCGCGGCCGGTGCGACCGGGGCGGACGGCGCGGCTGGGGCGGATATGGTCGGTTCGGAGGAAGCACCGGCAGGGCCACGCGAGCCGGTGATCGCGCCTAGGGTGCCGCTCTTTGCGGCCATGGGGCTCGTTGTGTTTTCGCTGCTCGCCGTTGCGATCAGTTCCCTTGCAACGTCCACTGCGCCGGACCCAGCTAATGCGCCGACGCCCTATGCGGTGCATTCGATCGATTTCAAGGCGCTGGGCGACTTCCGCTATGATGTCGTGACGCTCGACGATGGCCAATCGATCGCTGTCGTGGAGCCGGGACGGGATGGCTTTTTATCAAATGCCTTGCGCAGCTTCCGCCGGACCCGGGATCGTCGGTCGTTACCCCTCGATGCGCCCTATCAATTTATTGAGTGGGACACGGGCCGGGCAACGCTAAGCGATCCTACGACGGATCAACATATTCAGGTGGATTCTTTCGGGCCCATTCGCACGGGTGCGATGCAGGCGCTGAATTCCTTGCGCACAATCCGGCCCACCGGACCTGCGGCGGGGGCGCCATTGCCCAAAAGCGCAGTGCCCTCGTAAACGCTAAGCCGGCCTCTTGGCTGGCCGCGTCACACGGCACAATCGTGCATCAGATTGGAAGGCTCACCGGTTGCCGATCGGTGAGCCTTTCGGCTATTTGGCGCGGGCGATGCGCTCAAAGCGGGGTCGTTATGCCCAGCAATGCATGGGACCGGCTTCCCACGCGGAGACGCGATCGTCCGGAGCCGGCTCATTGCGATGGGCGCGAAGCAGTTGAGCTTGCCTGCCGGTTGCCTCAAGGGCGGCAAGCAGGTCAGCCGTTTGCTCGGAGAAGCGCTGGGCCGGGCCGACATGCTGAAGGCCGCCGAGCCAGCATCCGCTGTGCGTGTTCTCTGCAGGGCGTGCCGGGTCCACCGCAATCAGACAAAATTGATGGGCAAGGCACAGCGGTTTGATGGCCGCCCAAACGGACCGGGCGTCCTCGTCTGCCTGCCGCGCGATGCCAATCACACAATCGCCGAGCATCTGCTGGCTCAAGGCTTCGGCCGAGGGCCCAAAATCGTCGTTCATCTCGTCAGTAGGCTGAGGCTTCGTCGCTTGGCGGAGGAGGGGGTTGGCGGCGGTCGCAGCGGCGTCGCCATCGGCACGGGACACATCGATCGGTGCATCGAGCATGGGTGAGGGCTCCCTTCTGGATCGGCCGGCTGAGGCCGGCCACACACGCCGGGCAAGGGTAGGGACGGTATGCTTAATGATTGGTTGCCGGGCCGCCGATCCCCAATGTTTGTGCGGTTTGCTGGACGGGCTCAGGGCTTGACGGCCGGCATGATGGCGAGCCCCCTTGTCGCTCGTCACACGGGCGCGAAACCATCGCCCGCTCGCGGTCCAAACAGGCTAGGCTCACGCAACCCAACTCTTCCCCACGGAGCTTTGCCATGACCGACCGGTCTCCCCTGTTTCAGCCCACCTCTTTGGGCGATCTCGATCTGCCCAACCGGGTGTTGATGGCGCCCCTCACCCGCAACCGCTCCGCCGCGGATGGGACCCCCCAAGCCTGGGCCGAAACCTATTATCGCCAGCGCGCCTCAGCCGGTTTGATCGTCAGCGAGGCGACCCAAATCTCGGCCATGGGTAAAGGCTATAAGGACACGCCGGGCATTCACACGCCGGCCCATGTGGCGGCGTGGCGCAAGATCACCGATGCGGTCCATGCCGGGGGCGGGCGGATTTTTTGTCAGATCTGGCATGTGGGCCGGGTCAGCCACACCTCGCTGCTGCCTGGCAATGCCCAACCGGTGTCGTCAACCGCTAAGCGGGCCAACACCCAAACCTTTATCGAGACCGGTTTTGCGGAGGTGTCCGAGCCAATTGCTCTTGATACGGCCGGCATTAAGGCAACGATCGCCGATTATGCCCGGGCCGCGGCCTATGCCAAGGATGCCGGCTTTGACGGGGTCGAGGTGCACAGCGCCAATGGATACCTGCTCGATCAGTTTCTGCAGGACGGGGTCAATGACAGGACCGATGACTATGGCGGCTCGGCCGAGAACCGCGCCCGTCTTTTGATGCAGGTTCTCGATGCGGTCGGCGAGGTGTGGCCGGCCGGCCGGATCGGCGTCAGGCTCTCGCCGCTTGGCCAATTCAATGACATGTTTGAAAGCGATCCGGCCTCGACGTTCGGGTTCGTCTACGATGCCTTGAGTGCGCGGGGACTTGGCTATCTGCACGTGGTCGAGCAATTCCCCGGCGCTCCAAGCGATGATGCGGGCCGCAAACTGATCAAAGATCTGCGTGCCCGCTACCGCGGGTTCTACATCGCCAATGGGGGATACGACGCTGAAAGCGCCCTTGGCGCCATCGCCTCGGGCCATGCCGATGCGGTGGCTTTCGGCCGACCCTTCATCGCCAACCCGGACCTTCCAGTTCGTTTTCTCCTCGACGCCCCGCTTGCCGAGCCCAACGAGGCAACCTTCTATGGCGGGGACGAGACCGGCTACACCGATTACCCGTACCTTGACCGCGAGTAATCGGCATCACAGAACGGTACCCATAACGGCTCTAAATTTCCCTCCCTATACAGGTCGGCTGGAGGCGCCCATACTGGCGCCAAACAAGAAATGCTAGCGAGTGGGAGAGAAACGAATGGGCGATGGATCGGTGAAGACGGGCCCCGCGCAACAGGCCGACGAGCTTGACGTCCTTATTGTGGGGGCCGGGTTTTCCGGCCTTTACCAGCTTGACCGTCTGCGCGATCTTGGGTTCAAGGTCAAAATTTTTGAGGCTGCCCCAGAGCTTGGCGGCACCTGGTATTGGAATTGCTATCCCGGCGCGCGGGTTGATAGTCATTGTCCTGTTTATCAGTTTGCGCATAAAGACCTTTGGCGAAATTTTGAATTCTCCGAGCTTTATCCAAGCTGGGAGGAGATGCGCCGGTATTTTCAGTATGTGGATGAAGCGCTCGGTCTCTCGCGCGACATTGTGTATAACGCTCGGGTTGCAGCGGCCCATTACGACGATGAGGCCCGGCGCTGGACGGTTACGACCGAGGCCGGCGACACGGTAAGGGCACGCTATGTGTCCTTGTGCGTCGGATTTACAAAACCTTATTTCCCGCCGATTGAAGGGCTTGAGGGCTTTGCCGGCCCGTGCCACCACACAGCCGAGTGGCCGCAAGAGGGGCTGGATTTTACCGGCAAGCGCGTCGGGGTTATCGGCACCGGCGCTAGTGGTGTGCAGATTGTCCAGTCCGCCGCGCCGGTGGCTGAGAGCCTTACCGTTTTTCAACGTACACCGATTATGTGTTTGCCGATGCCGCAGCGGCAATTATCGAGCGGGGATGAGGCGTTTCAAGCACGCCTTTCAGAGAGCCTTGCATCACGGGACAAATGTTTCGGCGGCTTTGATTTCGATTTTATCGAGGCATCTTACTTTGACGCCTCGCCGGAAGACCGGGAGGCGTTGTTTGAGCGCTTATGGGCCGATGGCGGCTTTAGTTTCTGGCTCCGCACTTACCCCGAAGTGTTGATGGATGAAACCGCCAATCGACACGCCTACACATTTTGGCGCGATAAAATCCGGACCCTGATTGACGATCCGCAAAAGCGCGATTTGCTGGCCCCGATGGAGCCCCCGCACCCGTTTGGCGTGAAACGCCCCTCCTTGCAGCAAACCTATTGGGAAGCGATGAACCGGGACACGGTCTCAATCGTTAATTTGCGCGAAACGCCTATAGAACGCATCACAGACAAAGCCGTGGTAACGGCCGCCGGCGAGCATCCGCTTGATGTTCTGGTTCTTGCCACTGGCTCTGATGCTGTCACCGGGGCGATCAACGATATCGACATCCGCGGGACCGGCGAGAAAACCCTGAAAGAAACTTGGGCCCAAGGGGTGCGGACCCATCTTGGGGTCGCCGTCGCAGGGTTTCCAAACCTCCTGTTTAGCTACGGGCCCCAGGCGCCGACGGCCTTTGCAAACGGCCCGTCGAGCGCGGAGTACCAGGGCGAGCATCTCGTGCAGCTTTTGAAAACCTTAAAAGACCGCGGGCTTGACCGGATCGAGGCCACGCACGAGGCGGAGGACAGCTGGAACGCGATGGGCAAAGAGATTGTCAATGCCAGCCTGTTTCCGAAGGCGGACAGTTGGTATATGGGGGCGAATATTCCGGGCAAACCCCGGGAGATGCTGGTCTTTACGGGGGGATTGCCGCTTTATCTCGCGCAGTTTCAGGCCAGCGCGGATGCCGGTTATTCGGGCTTTCGCCTGGGCTAGGCCATGCTGGGCGTCTTGCCGCTTTTGGTTTTTCGCGGGGCTTGTGCTTTTGTGCCGGGCTTTAGGGCGCAAACTTCACAGGCGCGGGACCAGTCATTTCTACCGAGCATCAAGACAAACCAAGGCGCATTCGGCGCACGCCCGAGCAGGCGCGGGCCGAAATCCTTGGGGCCGCCGAGCGGCTTCTCAACACCCATGCGCTCACTGAGTTGCGGGTCGAGGACCTGATGAGCGAGGCGGGGATGACCCGCTCGGCCTTTTACCATTACTTCGCCGACCTGAATTCCGTGGCCCGCGGGCTGCTCGACCGCATCGAGGCCGACATCATGGAATGGGTCGAGGCGTGGGTGTCGATGCCAACGGGCGAAGCGCCGGCGGCCTCCGGCGAGAGCGCCATGCGCACGGTGATGGAAATGGGGGTGCAGATCTTCCACCAGCATCGCGTTCTCCTCACAGCAATTTATGGGGCGGTGCACGCCGATACGGCGTTGCGGTCTCACTGGAAGGCGACCATTTTTGAGCCGTTCCTCGGCCCGGTTACAGACCTTGTCACGCGCCAGAAGCAAGCCGGCCTGGTCGATGTCGTCGATCCCCGTGCAACCGTCGAGGCGCTGCTGATGATGAATGAGCGGGTGTTGATTGAACGCGTGCCCCAAGTGCCGGAGGCCCGGCGTCCGCTCGTTGCCGATACGATTTTTCAAATTTGGCATCGCGCCCTTTACGGACGATCATCGTCTTAAGCGCCGCAGCCCGGGTCATCGATCCACCAAGGTCCGCTTGGCCTCGGCCACGAGGGCGTCGATATAGGCTCTGTCTGCTGACGCATGACCAAGCAGGAAGATCGCCTGTAAGGTGCCGGTGGCAAAATGGCCCAAGCGTTTGGCCCGGCGCGCAGAGAGCCCCTCACGGCGCAGAGCCGCAGTAAAGGCCGCTCTTTGGGCCTCCAGATGGTCGTGTACCTCCTTTTGCGCGGTCGCAGAGGCCGTGGCTTCGGCGGCTGCGGTGTTGGCCATCAAGCAGCCGCGCCCCTGCCCAAGCAAGGCAACTGCCTTGCCGATTTCCGCTAGCACCGCCCCGGTTGAGCCCGGGGTGCCGCCCGTTTTGGCCAGATCATCAAGGATCGATTGGGCCACCGTCGCCCGATAGCGCCTGAGAGCTGCAATAAACAGGGCGTCCTTATCGCCGAAGGTCGCGTAAAGGCTCTTGCGACTCACCCCGCTCGCGCGGACAAGTTCGTCATATCCGGTGGCGGCATAGCCGCGACGCCAAAAGACCTCGACGACAGAATCGAGGGCCTCGTCAGGATTGAATTGTCTGGGCCGGGCCATGGGCGTGCCCCTTGCAAGACCTTTGGCGCGCGTTGCGAGTGCCGGCGCCGCAGCGCGAGAGGCTACCAGCCGTCACTTCCGGGCACCCCCTTAATCGGGCCTTTGAGGCTTGGGGTGACCCAGCCGGCGTAAAACCCGCCCGGTTGCGGTACGGCCCTCACATCGCCGATCCAAGCTTCATCGACCCGCCCGGCGTAAAAGGCATACCAGCCGGCGATCCGTCCATAGCCTTGGCCGAGATCATCGAAGGGGTCAGGATAGGTGAAGGCTGCCTTGGGCGAGGTCCGCTCCCCGACTGTGAGATCGTGATACACAGCAAGGCCCTTCCATTCGCACACGCTCGCCCCGTCACTCACCGGCGTCAGATAGGCGTCTTCAACATCCGTCGGCGGAAAATAATAGACCGGCGCGCCGGCCGTTTCGGCCACCCGCAGCCCTGCCTGGGTGTCGGCGACCGTGACCCCGGCAAGCAGAACTCGAAGCCGGTGGGGGACGGGCTCGACAACGGGCGGTCGCGGAAAATCCCAAACCGATTCCTCGCCCGGACCGACGGGGTCAATCGTGCGGGGTCGATTGCGAAATCCGCCGCGATAGCGGGCGGCCTGGCGCAGCAGCTCAGATTTCGGCGGTGCCTGCATTGTCTCTCCCCTGGCTCGTAACCGCTAAAGAGCTAGCGCCGGCCGGGGTCAAAACAATGAGGGCCCAAGGTCTGTTTAGAGCCCGGATGCGGCGGCGCTATTGGACCCGTGGCGCGGAGGCAAGGCGCGCATGGGCGAGCACCAGCAAAGGCACCAAAATGAGTTCGATGGCCATCGGCCCATAAAAGGCCGGCACTTCCCCGACTTGCAGTGTGCTGAGCAGCCGCCCGATCCCGCCGAGGAAAATCCCCAACATGGCAAATCGAAAAAACATCACATTGCCGGAGATGTTCCGCAGGCAGTAGAGCAGGCCCAAGCCAACGCCAACC
>JBCDJA010000038.1:0-10905 GCA_038748465.1 Pseudomonadota bacterium | reverse complement strand
CGTGAGTATTGCGACCGGTTTTATTTTGCCGTTGATCCGGATTTCCCGGCGGCGGTGCTGCCTGACACTGCGGGCCTGATTTGCGCCGACCGGTTTGGCGGGGCAACCCTGCGTGAGCCGGACGAGGGGGACCCGCTCAAACCCGCTAGGCGCAAGAGCCTCACCCTGCGCTTTGCCCGCGCGGCGGCGCTGCGGGCAGCAACGCCCCTCACCGTTTGAGCGCCGGCCGGGCTAGGGTTGATCATGCGCGTGTGGGACAGCCCAACCCGGATCTTCCACTGGAGCCTCGTCTCCACCGTGGCCTTTGCGTGGACAACCGAGGCCAATGGCAGGGCTGAGGCCCATATCTGGGCCGAAGTCAGCCTCATCGCGCTCGTGTTGTTCCGCATCGCTTACGGGTTTGTCGGCAGCGACACGGCGCGGTTTGCGCACTTCCTAAAGGGGCCGCGGGGCATCGCGAACCATATCAAGGCCCTGTTTTCAAAATCGGATTACCGGCCCCATGCCGGGCACAATCCCCTTGGCGGGCTTGCGATTGTCGCGATGTTAGCGGTGCTCTTGGCCCATGGGATCTTGGGGCTGATGGGGGCCACACCCGATGGCATTGCCGGCCCGTTTGCCGGGCGCTTTGCGCCGGAGGCGGCAGCAACCTTTGCCGATTGGCACCAGCAGAGTTTTCAGCTGCTGTTGTGGCTCGTCGGGCTCCACATCAGCGCAATTCTTCTGTATCCGTTGTTTAAGGGCGATGATTTGTTGGGACCGATGATCTCAGGCGAGAAAGAAAATCTGCCTGCTGACGTCATCCCGCCTCACTTTGTGCCGGCGCGCCGGGCGCTCCTCGTGTTTGGTGCTTGTCTTGGGGTGGTTGGCCTTGTGCTCACCTTGGCGTGAGGCAAGGGCGGGCACCATCAAGCGGAACACGGGACCATCGCCCGCGGACGGTCATCCGAGATCTTGTATCTGCACCCACTCGGAAGATTGCTCGGCCTCGCTTGGTGCTTCACTTGGCGCTTCACTTGGCGCGTCCATGGCAACCGCCGGCACCTCGCTTTGGGAGGGCGCGGCGGCGTTAAAGGCCCCGTCAATGGCACGCCCACAAACCAATCGACCGCTGAGCAATCGCGCTGCCTCAAGCCGCGCCTCGTCGGCAATCTGACCGAATAAAACCTCCGGCCCGCCAGGCCGTTCGACAACCCGCTTAATTTCTCTGACCGCCTCTGGCGTCAGCGAACCAAGCCCTTGCCGGCTTAAATCGGCCACAATGGTGGGCATTAGCGGCCAGGTATCATGCACCTTGGCAAGCTCGGTTAGGCTCACCCCGGACAAACCGAGATCGATGCCGGCGCCGGTGCAAAAATCGAGCAGATAATCGAAAGCGTCCCGGTCGCGGGTGGCTTGCTCATGGGGAATAAGCAAGGTCAAGCCCGGGCGAAGCGAGGCGCTTAGGCCAGACCACACATTCAACAGCTCCACACCGAAATAAGAGGTCAGCCCCATCTCAAGCCAAACCTGGCCCATCCGGCGCGCGACCTGCACCCGCTTTAAAATCTGCGGCGATTGCAAAAGCAAGGCGCGGTCAGCCTCTTCGGCAAAGCGGTCCACGATCTTGGGCGTGCGGCTTGCCTCCTCCGTGAGGCTAAAGCCATCGATCACCGCCTGCCGATCGATGGAAAAATACTTCCCGTAAGGAGCAACAGGTGCATCGCCCTCATAAACGCCAATTTCGTGAACGGTAAGGAGGCGGGACAACAGCGCCGACCGGCCGGCGAACTCCACCTTGGCATCGGAGGCACCAAGCAGCGTGGCACTGCCAAGAAAGGCCTGCCCATCAAGATCGAAACTGCCCTCCCGGCCGGCATCTGCACCGGCTTTGTTGTCGAGGAGGGCGTTGAGCCCTTCATCGAGGCCTCGGGCATAGGGCAGCGCACCGGGACGCTCCCCCGACAAATCGGCCTCGCCATCCCCGCTCTCAGACAACCGCAACACCCTTGCCAAAAACGCAGGATATTCCGTCTCCATATCCATCAACTCACACAGTTCTTTTGCGACATCGAGCTCCTCGCCGTCTTCAGGCGCGAGGGCATAATCGAGCCGATAGAGCTGATCGAGCAACCGGTCTTTGCGCGGTTTTAGAAGCACGGCGACAACATCACCGGAGCTGAGGGTAAAGATCTCCCCACGACCGTTTTCTGTAAACGCTGCCAGCGTATTACGTACAAAGAGCATAAGATCGCCAAGCCGGCGCTGATAGACCCGGTCGAGGGTCGACAGGCCCACCCACACCACAAGCCGCCCATCGCGATGGCGTTTGAGGCGCTGGGCGTATTCGCCCAAGCGGTCTTCAGGCGATCCAAATCCGTCGGCAAGTCGGGGGCGTTGGCGCAAGGTCATCGGGCCTATCCGTGGAAAAATGCGGAAGGCGCCACGGTGTCGACCTAGCGTTAATGGCGGCTTAACAGGCAGAGGGCAGATTTAGCGCGGGGAGCGCTTTGCAAGGATGCGCTGCAAGGTGCGCCGATGCATATTCAGACGGCGCGCCGTCTCCGACACGTTTTGATTGCATAATTCGTAGACGCGCTGGATGTGCTCCCAGCGCACCCGGTCTGCCGACATCGGGTTTTCCGGCGGGTCCGGCCGCTCGCCAGGGGCGGCCAAAAGCGCCCGCTCCACATCATCGGCATCCGTCGGTTTGGCAAGATAATCGATCGCACCGCGCTTCACCGCAGCCACGGCCGTTGCGATGTTGCCATAGCCGGTCAGCATCACAACCCGCGCATCGGGCCGCGCTTCATGGATCATTTCCACGAGATCGAGGCCATTGCCGTCCTCCAGCCGCAGATCGACGACGGCGAACGCTGGGGCTCGCGCGCGTAGCAGGTCCTGCGCCTCGCGCACCGTTTCGGCATCTTCGACATCAAAGCCGCGCTTTTCCATCGCGCGGGCCAAGCGTTGGCGGAATACCCGATCATCGTCCACGATGAGCAATGAGCGACCCTTGGGCAAATGGGGCGCTTCAAAATCGGCGATGTGGTCTTCACTCATGATCGGTCCCTAGGTCGGCATGGCGCGCTCACACGCGCGAGTCGTATTGAGCGTGTTTGCAGCAATCGATGCAAGTCTTTGTCACAATACATAGGTTTAGGACCGGCCACCTTCCATATGCGATCGGCGCCAAACGATACGCACCACCGCGCCGGTCGCCTTGCCCTTCTTGTTGCCGAAGGAAAGGACGGCGCCGGTGTGCTCGAGCATCGTCTTGGCGATGAAAAACCCAAGGCCCATGCCGCCGGTCTCATCCTCGCGCGGCGCATCAACGCCTCGAGGTCGGCTGGTCACATAGGGCTCACCCAGGCGGTCCAACAGATCGCTCCGAAAGCCAGGCCCATCGTCGGAAATCTCAACGGACACCCCATCGCCGGTCCAGCTTGCCTGCACATCGACCCGCGACCTGGCAAAATCCACCGCGTTGTGGAGAAGATTGCCAAGGCCCTGCAGCAATTCCGGGCTGCGATCGACAATCGGTTCGGCCGTGTCGACTGCACTCGAGGCGGCCTGCGCGTGCACATGAACTGCCTTCTCACCGGTCCGGTTTTTCGCCGCAAGCTCCTCAAGCAGATCCCCTAGGCGGGTTTTAGCAAAATACCCGTCCGTCTCATCTGGGGCACGCGACAGCCGGCCCAAAATTTCTCGGCACCGCTTTGCTTCTCCCATCAAAATGTCGACATCCTCACGCAACGGATCGCCCTCGGGCACCTCCTTTTGCATCTCGCGGGCGACCAAATAGATCGAGGCAAGGGGGGGTCCCAACTCGTGGGCTGCCGCAGCCGCAAGCCCGCCAAGGGCGGACAATTTTTGCTCTCGCGCCAGGGAAAGGCGGCCCTGGGTGAGCGCTTCGGACAAGCGCCGCGCCTCGTTGGCAATCCGTGCGGCGTAAAACATCATGAATGACAAGCCAAGGACGAGCGCCGCCCACAGCCCCAAACTGTAAAGCTGCGGCAGGATCAGCGCCTCACCAGGCGACCAGGGAAGCGGCCAATACCACAACGCCAGGCCCGTTCCGCAGGCAAAGGCAAGGCCGAGCAACATCAAGGCGGTGCGCAAATGCAGCGTTGAGGCAGCGATGGTTACGGGGGCCAGCAGCAGCAGGGCAAAGGGATTTTGCAGCCCCCCTGTGAACATCAGCAAAAGCGAGAGCTGCACGATGTCAAAGGCGAGATAGAGCGCGGATTCGGTTTCGCTGAGGCGCTTGGATTGGGGGAAGCGCGAGGACAGGATGAGATTTAACCAAACGCTCGCGCCAATGACGCCAAGACACGGCCAAAGGGGTAGATCAAACCCCATTTGGAAATGAACAAACACAATCGCGGCGGTTTGCCCGTTAATCGCGAGCCAGCGTAGCAGGATGAGCGTGCGCAATCGCATGGAGCCGGGATGAACGCTGGCCACCCGAGCCGGGTTCGCCACCCGCGACGGGTTCGCCACCCGAGCCGGGTTCGCCCTGCGCGACGGGTTCGCCTCGCTCGACGGGCCGGCGCCGCGCCCTTCTGTGATGCCCGAACCCATGATCCCTCCTCAGTACGCTTCCCCAACCGCACCCAACGCATTACATCTGTTGCCTTGGACCGCTAGGGCCTTGTGCGGTTCGGGCCTCGACCCTAAACGCATGTGCCCCCTCGTGGGGCCCGCCTGAAAGTGGAGGGGCTTGCGTAGGACCCGCGTACCGGTTGCCCGCGTAATGGGGGCTCCGCCCATGGGGCCCCCGCCCCTCGGGCCTGCGGCCAGAAGGACATTATAAGCCGAACGCCCCATCGACGCCGCCTACCCCGGGGCCTCTTATCACCCTTGGCGCTCCGTGTGCCCCAATGAGTACCCCATGACCCGCGCTCAACCGCCCGCTCCGGCCATCGTTGCCCCGGCTGTCAAAGTCGACGCCCTGTCAAAGCACTTCGAGGACGTCGCTGCCGTTGACACCATCAGTTTTACCGTTGCCCCCGGCGAGACCGTCGGCCTATTGGGCGGCAATGGCGCCGGCAAGACGACAACCATCAGCATGCTGCTCGGATTGGTAAAACCGAGCGCGGGAAGCGTGCTGGTGCATGGCATTGACATGGCCCGCGACCGGACTGCGGCCCTGCACCGGATGAATTTCGAAAGCCCCTATGTGGATTTGCCAAAGCGCCTCTCGGTGGAGCAAAACCTAGTCGTGTTCGGAAAGCTCTATGGGCTTAAGGATGTGCGCAGACGCGTTCGCAAAGTCGCCGATGAGTTAAAGATATCTGACCTTCTAAAACGTCAGTATGGAACGCTATCAGCTGGCCAGCGTACACGGGTCAGCCTTGCCAAGTCGCTCATCAATGAGCCCGACCTGTTGTTGCTCGACGAGCCAACCGCATCGCTCGATCCCGATACGGCGGACTGGGTCAGGTCCTATCTCGAAGCCTACCAAAAGGAGCGCAATGCTTCGATCCTCCTCGCCTCGCACAACATGCAGGAGGTGGAGCGAATGTGCGATAACGTCCTGATGATGCGTCAAGGCAAAATCGTCGACCGCGGGTCGCCAGCGACGCTGCTTGAACGTTATGGCCGGCAAACCATGGAAGATGTGTTCCTCGATATTGCGCGCGAGCGCCGCCGCGTTCCAGACACCAACGCCACCCCCGTGCCAACGCAGGCGGCCGATGAAACGACGCTTGGACAAACCGGATGAGCACCACCGAACGACCCAGCAATCCGCCCTTCTCGTTGACCCGATTGTCAGCGCTTATTCTGCGCCATTGGTATCTCACCATCGGCTCGGGGCCCCGCGCCCTTGAGCTGATTTATTGGCCAACGGTCCAGATGGTGCTTTGGGGGTTTATTCAAACCTATCTCGCAGAAAAGGATTCGCTCTTTCTCATGACGGTCGGCACCCTGATCGGTGCAGTCATGCTATGGGATATTTTGTTCCGTGGTCAGCTTGGACTGTCGATCGCATTTTTTGAGGAGGTGTGGAGCCGAAGCCTGGGGCACATTATGGTCAGCCCTCTGCGGACCAGCGAATTCGTCGCCGCCATGATGACGACGAGCCTCATCAAAACCCTCGTCAGCCTCATACCGACGACTGTCCTGGCGTTTTTGCTGTTCGGGTTCAACATCTACGACCGACTTGGGTGGTCGCTTGTAGCGTTTTTCGCCAATCTCATCGTCTTCGGCTGGGCGCTGGGGCTGTTTGTCTCGGGCCTTGTCTTGCGATTTGGGCAGGGCGTGGAAAGCCTCGCCTGGGCCCTCACCTTCGCGATTGCGCCGCTCTGCGGCATTTATTACCCGGTCGATGTGCTGCCCGGGTTGTTGCAACCCCTCGCAAACATTTTGCCGGCCTCTTACGTCTTTGAGGGCATGCGCATGATTTTGATCGAGCGGAGCCTTGATTTTTCCCTGCTCTGGAAAGCCGCGCTCTTGAACATCCTGGCGATGGCGGTCGCGATCTGGACCTTCACGCGGTTCCTCAACGGCGCGCGGGTGCGCGGATCGCTCCTGCAATTGGGGGAGTAACCTGGCGCTGCGACCATATGCCGGCGTGATGGTGCCTCACCCTCTCCCACTTTATCGGCAACGATAGCAAGTGAGACGCCATCACGGCAGCATCCAATCGAGAGGCGAGGGCTACCTGAGTGAGCGAACAATCCCTTCCAAGGACATTGATCATCGGGCTTGCAAGCCTGGTTGTCGTCGGGGTCACGGCAATCGTTTGGCTGCTTGTCAACCGACCCGCGAGCGAGGGCACCCAATCTAAGACGGCAGCGATGCAAAGCCTGATTGGCGGACCGTTCTCCCTCGTTGACCACAATGGGCAGCCCGTCACCGAAACCACGTATCATGGCCGCAAGACGCTGATCTATTTCGGCTTCACCTATTGTCCCGATGTGTGCCCGATGAGTTTGACCATCATGACCGAGGCCCTGAACCGCTTAGGTGATGGGGCCCAGGATGTGGTGCCCCTGTTCATCACCGTCGACCCGGAGCGGGACACGCCGGATATCTTGCGCGATTACGTGACCGCGTTTCATCCCGCGCTGGTGGGCCTCACTGGCGAGCTTGAGGCGGTGCAAGACGCGGCAAAGGCCTATCGGGTCTATTTTGCCAAGATCCCGGACCCTGATGTGCCAGGCGCCTACACCATGGATCATTCCAGCCTCTACTTCTTGATGGACGAAGAGGGCAAATACCTCGCCCATTTCAACCATGCGACAACCCCCTCGGCGATGGCGGACCAATTGCGCGCCTATCTTTAAGTCCGCCTCACGGGCCCATGAGCGGCCGGGTTCGCCCCCTCATCAAACAGCGCCAAACTGACATCGAGACGCAGTTCGGCTGTGATTTTCGTCACACTCGTGTCGTCGATGCGTGATGTGGGCGCCCCCGCCCCCTTGAGTGCCGGCCCGGCGTAAAGGCGCACCGGGCCGCTGCAGACTTCTGCAACGGACGCTCCTTGGCCCGATCTGTGAAGGACCTAGGCCAAAAGAGCGATCATCACCCCCTTGCTGCAGTGCAGCAAAACGCTACAATGGGGTGTCTCGCCTGGAGGCTCCTGGCCATGCTGTACCATCTTTACGAAATCAATCACGCTGCGATCACGCCCTTTCGCCGTCTGGCGGGGATGAGCCAGCGGGCGCTAAACCACCCGCTCAACCCGCTCTCCTATACCGGGGCCGGCAAGGCCACCGCCGCCGCGCTCGATGTCTTTGAGCGGACCACCCGCCGCTACGGCAAACCCAAATTCGATCTTCCGAACACCCTCATAAATGGCATGCGGGTGCCAGTGACCGAACAGATCGTCTGGAAGCGACCATTCTGCCGTCTGAAATATTTTCAGCGCGATCCGGAATTGCTGGCCCAATTGCACCCCAAGCAGACCCATCCCGACCCGACGGTCCTCATCGTTGCCCCCCTGTCGGGCCATTATGCGACCCTCCTGCGAGGCACGGTGGAGGCGATGTTGCCCGGCCATGAGGTGTACATCACCGATTGGGTCGATGCGCGCATGGTCCCGATTTACGAGGGGCGGTTCGACCTTAATGACTACATCGACTATGTCGCCGAGATGATCACCGCCCTGGGCCCCCAGGTCCATGTCATGGCCGTTTGTCAACCGGGACCTGCGGTTCTGTCGGCCGCGGCAGTGCTGGCTGAGCAAAACCACCCCTGCCAGCCTGCCTCCATGGTCATCATGGGCAGCCCCATCGATCCGCGCGAAAGCCCCACCGAGCCAAACCGGCTGGCCATGAGCAAACCCATTGAGTGGTTCCGCTCACAAATGATTTCCACAGTCCCCTTCCCCAATCCGGGCTGCATGCGAGAGGTCTATCCGGGCTTTTTGCAGCTTGCCGGCTTTATGGCGATGAACCTTGATCGCCATATCGATGCCCATAAGGAATATTTTGAGCATCTCGTGGAAGATGACGGGGATGGCGCGCAAAAACACCGAGAATTCTATAACGAATATCTGGCGGTGATGGACCTCACGAAGGAATTCTATCTGCAGACGATCGAAGATATTTTCCAGGAGTATAAACTCGCCAAAGGCACACTTTACCATCGCGGAAAGCTCATCAAGCCACAGCTCATTACACGGACGGCCTTGATGACGGTGGAAGGGGAAAACGACGATATTTCTGGGATTGGCCAAACCCAGGCAGCCCACACCCTCTGCCCCAACATCCCAGCCGATATGCAGGTGGACTACATCCAGCCCAAAGTCGGCCATTACGGCGTCTTCAACGGCAGCCGGTTCCGGGCCGAGATCCAACCTCGGATCGCCGACTTCATCCGCACCCACGACAAGCCCCTCGAAAAACGAGGGGGGATTGCCGCTCCGCGGCGCACCCGCGCCGCCTAAGGCCCCGCCAAACAGAGGCCCCACCAAACAGAGGCCCGCAGCCGCCACAGACTTGAAAATTTTCGACGAATGGCGACTGTCTAACCGCTTTGGCTCACGGCAAGCGCGGGGGTTTTTATGAACGTCAGTCGTCACGGCCTTTCGTTTGAAGACACAGAAACCGGCACTAAGGCCTTAGTGTTTGTCCACGGCATTATGATGAGCAAAGCGGTCTGGCACGAACAGGTCGCCCATTTTTCCTCCCGCTATCGCGTTATCACGCTCGACCTCTATGGGTTTGGGGATTCGACCGGTGATTTTCGGGACTCAAGCTATGAGGATCATGCGCGTGACATCAGGCACTTGCTGGACGAGCGCGGTATCTCTGATGTCACTTTTATCGGATGGTCGTTGGGCGGCTCTGTCGGGCTTGCCTATGCCACGGCCTATCCAGATGCCTTAAGCCGACTGATTTTGGTGGACAGCACGCCCAAACTTATTCGCAGTGATGATTTTCCGCATGCGATTGACCCAGAAGCCGCATCGGCGCTGTTGCACCTGCTCAACACCGACCCGGCCAAAGGGTGCGCCGCGTTTGTGGACATGCAACTTCCTGAGGCTTCATGCGACAGGCAACGCGCGCTTTTGAATGACATTGTTCAGCAGGCAGACAGGGAGGTCAGCTTGGCGCATTTCCACTCCTCGGCCCAGCGTGACCTTCGCGATCATCTGCCCCGGGTGACATCACCCACATCGATCCTCTGCGGCGAATTAGATGCTGTTTGCCCTCCAGGGGCGAGCGCCTTCATGAGGAACCACATCAAAAATGCCGAACTTCGTGTCTTACATGGTCTCGGACACGCACCTTTTTTGACCGACCCGGCCGCGTTCAATTTGGCGCTTTCAACGTTTCTGGATCGATAAATACGAAACGGATGTCATCGGGCAGAAAACAGATCCGCCTTGATTGGCCTTAGAGGCCCTGTCGGGCGGGCAATCCGCGCAGGCCCCTACCGGGCAAAGATCTGCCCTTCATCCCGGAACGCTTTGAACTCAAGAGCATTGCCGCATGGATCGCTGACAAAGAGCGTCGCCTGCTCCCCCGGCTTGCCGGCAAACCGGATACCGGGCTCAATCAAAAAGGAGACCTCGGCGCGCTTGAGACGATCGGCCAATTGTTCCCATGCCTCCCAATCGAGAATCAGCCCAAAATGGCGCACGGGCACGGCGTGGCCGTCCACGCTGTTTGTCTCCCCCGCCGCCAAGCTTGCGACCTTGTGGGCGACAATTTGGTGGCCATAAAGATCGAAGTCGATCCAATCGGGGCTTGAACGCCCCTCTGGACAGCCGAGGATCCCGGCGTAAAACTTCCGCGCAGCGTCGAGATCGGTAACGGGGAACGCCAAATGAAATCGCGGTCGCATCGTGTAAAGGGCCCCTTGTTCTACCGATCGGGTCGGGTGGGTCGACCTGACTGCCGCGATTGCGCGCCGGTGCCTTGGCACGGTCGGCATCGCCCTGCGTTTCTGCCCCGATGACGCGCCGGAGCAAAGCCACGCACCGCCACCAACGGCGCCGCGAACCGCACCGGGATCTGCCATCCATCGTTATCGACGGCAGGCAAGTGCCCGTGCACCTCAAAGAACACCATGCCGCCAGGCGCTACACCTTGCGGGTCTCGCGCCGGGACGGGGCAGTGCATGTGACGATGCCCAAAGGGGCGGACCGGTGCCAAGCCATAAGCCTGGTCGCAGCCAATTTGGAGTTCATTGGGCGTGAACGCAATCGGCTTGCCCCTCCCGTGCCTTTTGCGCCAGGCGCTCTTGTGCCTATGGACGGACACGATATCACCCTCGTTCGAGGCGGCGATAAAGGCCCAGCGACCCGCTATGATCCTGAAAGGCGAGAGCTCGCCGTGAAGGGTGAGGGGAACCGCTTTGCCTGGCGGACCGAGCAATGGCTGCGAGAAACGGCGCGCCGACGGCTGATCGATCAGTGTACCCATTACTCAGAATTAGTGGGACTAGCCCCCTGTCGCATCAGCCTGCGCG
>JBCDJA010000037.1:0-11013 GCA_038748465.1 Pseudomonadota bacterium | reverse complement strand
CTTTTCGGGGCACAAGCTCTATGGGCCCACGGGGATCGGATGCCTCTATGGCAAGCTTGAACACCTGGAGGCGATGCGCCCCTATCGCGGTGGGGGCGAGATGATCTCGCTCGTCACCAAGGACGAGGTGGAATACGCGGATGTGCCGCACAAATTTGAGGCGGGCACGCCGCCGATTGTCGAAGGGATCGGCCTTGGCGCGGCGCTCGATTACATCATGGCGCTCGATCGCGAGGCGGTGGCGGCCCATGAGGCCGATTTGCTCGCCTATGCGACGGAGCGATTGCGCGACATGCCCTCCGTGCGGATTATCGGCGAGGCGGCCGAGAAGGGCTCGATCCTCTCCTTTGTGATCGAGGGGGTGCACCCGCACGATGTGTCCATGATCATCGATCGATCCGGGGTCGCCATCCGCGCCGGGCACCATTGCGCCCAGCCCCTCATGGACCGGTTTGGCGTTCCCGCGACCGCGCGTGCCTCCTTCGCCGCTTACAATACCCGCGACGAGGTGGACATGCTGGTCGAGGCGTTGCACAAGGCCCAAGCTATTCTCGCGTAAGGGGCCCTTGTCATGCCGATGGATGACGTCGAGCTAAGCCGGATGACAGACCGGCTGATTTCAGCACTCAAGACCGTTTACGATCCGGAAATTCCGGTTGATATTTATGAACTCGGCCTGATCTACAAAGTCGACGTGGACGAAGACACGCGAGACGTGGAAATCGACATGACGCTTACAGCCCCAGGCTGTCCGGTGGCCGGTGAAATGCCCGGCTGGGTTGAGAAAGCCGTGGCCGGCATCGAGGGGGTGGGCGCGGTGACGGTCAATATGGTGTTCGACCCGCCTTGGGACATGTCGCGCATGTCGGATGAGGCGCGGGTCGCGCTTAACATGCTGTGACGAAGAGGAGGGCTGACCGATGGCTCGCCCCAAACCCCAAGCGATTACCCTGACCGACCGGGCGGCCGACCGCATTCGCGCGATCATTGAGGGCTCCGATAAGGGCCTTATCGGCGTGCGGCTTGGGGTGCGCAATGGCGGCTGTGCAGGCATGGCCTATACCCTCGATTATGCCACCGAGCAAAACGCCCTCGATGAGATCGTCGATACCAAAGGGGTGCGTGTGCTGATTGACCCGAAGGCCATTTTATTCTTGCTGGGAACAGAAATGGACTTTGAGGAAACCACCCTGTCCTCCGGGTTTTTGTTCAATAACCCGAACCAGGTGGATGCGTGCGGATGCGGCGAATCAGTCAATCTAAAACCTGCAGAGGTCTGACGGATCGGCGGGCCCGTTGCAAGAAAGGCCCCGCGGCATGCCCGTTTCGCCCGACTATATCGACTTCATCACAGAACTGATTGGCGCTGCCGGCTACCCGGTTACGGCCAAACGCATGTTCGGCGGGGCGGGTGTCTATTTCGATGGGGTGATGCTGGCTCTCATCGCCGACGACGAGCTTTACCTTAAGACTGACCAGGCGACGCGCCCACACTTCGAGGCGGAGGGGCTGCAGCCCTTTGTCTATGAAACGCGGGACGGCCGCCGGACCGTGATGAGTTATTATAAGGTGCCTGAAGACAGTCTTGACGATGCCCAAACGCTCAGGCCCTGGATCGACAGCGCCTTTGGAGCCGCTCGCCGCACTCATAAGCCCAAAAAGCGGCGCGCGCAAAGCAAGACTGCGAAAAAGCCGCCTACGGAAAAATCGTAACGCCCATAGATGGTTCCCTGGGGCCGGGTCATCGCTGCCCAGGCAAGGACCCGGCTGGCCCGCGCGGTCCCGACTGGCCCGGTGCGCCCCGTTGCCTATCGCTCGGGATTAGGCGGCGTCTGTCATGGTGGCGCCGGTTTCCGTGGTCTCGTCCTCACCCGGCGTTTTGCTCACGCGATCTGAGGCCTCGGCTGTCTCATCCTTTTGGGCAGGCCGGGAGCGAGGCAGGGGGGTTGGCCGCAGGAGGAACGCCGGCACGTGATCGCCGAGGCCGACGACCGGCGTGTCGTCTTCATCGCGTCGTCTGTCGCGTCGACGGGATCGTCCCCGCTTGCGCTCGCCGGTCTCCTCCTTGGCCTGGCGAGAGGCGCGGTCCTCGCGTCGGGAATCGTTAGCCCCCCGTTTGTCGGAGGCTTGGCTTTCTGCGCGTTCGTTTGATCGGTCTTCAGAGCGAGCCTCGGTGCGCCGCTCTGAGCGAGCTTCGGAGCGGCCCTCCGGCTGCTGTTGCCCACCCCCATCCTCGGGCCGCCCACCGCCACTGCGCCGACGCCCCCGGCGCCGACGCGCACCCCGATCTTCCTCGGCGTCCTCTTCGCCGGCTGCAAGATCGGCAACATCAATATCGTCCACCGGGTCGATTTTCCGGCCGATGAGGCCTTCGACGGCCTCCAGATATTTCCCATCGGCCGGCGTCATAATGGTGAAAGCACTCCCGGACCGGCCGGCCCTTCCGGTGCGGCCGATACGGTGGACATAATCCTCCGCATGGGTCGGAATATCGAAGTTAAAGACGTGGCTTACGGCAGGGATATCAAGGCCCCGCGCCGCGACATCGCTCGCGACCAAAAAGGTAAGCTCCCCATTTTTGAACTGATCGAGGATTTGCATGCGAAGGCGTTGATCGAGATCGCCGTGTAAGGCGCCGACGGAAAATCCGTGCCGGTCCAGCGACCCGCGGAGGATGTCGACCGATCGCTTGGTGTTACAGAAGATGATCCCATTGGTCACCTCTTCGGCCTGCATGATCCGCCGCAAGGCCTGGCGTTTGTTCGCCCGTGACACGACGCAAATCTTTTGGGTCACGGTTTCGGCCGTTGAGGCAGGGCGCGAGGCCTCGACCCGGACGGGATTGTGCAGATATTTCTCCGTGAGCCCCTGAATTTCCGGCGGCATGGTTGCCGAGAAAAAGAGCGTCTGGCGGGTAAAGGGAAGCAGCGAGAAGATGCGGTCGATGTCGGGGATAAAGCCCATATCGAGCATCCGGTCCGCCTCGTCCACGACAAAGACCTCGACCCCGTTCAGCATCAACTTGCCGCGTTCGAAATGGTCAAGCAGGCGGCCTGGGGTGGCAATGAGGATGTCAACGCCGCGATCGAGCTTCTGGTTTTGGTCGCTGAACGAAACCCCGCCGATGAGCAGCGCCATGCTGAGGCGATGATTGGTCGTGTAGGTCGTAATGTTTTCGGCTACCTGGGCCGCGAGCTCGCGGGTGGGCTCCAAAATCAGCGAGCGGGCCATGCGCGCTTTGCTTCGCCCCCGGGCAAGGCGCTCGATGAGGGGCAGGGCAAAGCCTGCCGTTTTGCCGGTCCCCGTTTGCGCGATGCCCAACACATCGCGGGCCATAAGCGCCGGGGGAATGGCCTTTTCTTGAATCGGGGTTGGGGTTTCGTAGCCAGCCGATTTGATGGCGGCCAAAAGGTCGTCGCTGAGCCCGAAATCGTCAAATGTCATTGAGTTGGTTTCGCGTTGTGAAAGGGAAACGGGTGGTCGTGGTGTCGCTTTCGTAAGGACTTCGATTGGTGTCTTAAGGGGCTTGGATCGGTCGCGTCGCGATTGATCGTGCAAAAGCAATTTAAGGGCCGGTTTGTCGCGGCCTAGGGTCATCGCGTCAGGTATATGCCGGAGGTATCTGGCCCGGCGCGCTGTGTCAATTTCGGCAGAGCCACAAGGGACAAAAAGCCTTATTTTCTGCGCTTATGGAGAGGTTCTGCGCCGCCATGTTGTGCAAACGCATCATCGTTGGCTCAGGGGCAATGCCGGCCTGCAGCGGCGTGCGACTCAGATGTCCAGGTCTTCAGCAAAGGCCGCGTTTTCTTGGATGTACGTAAAACGCAGCTCAGGCTTGCGGCCCATCAATCGCTCAACCAGACTTTCCGTTTCTTCGCCGTCCCCGTCCGGCACTGTGACCCGAAGTAAGGTGCGGCTTCCCGGTTTCATCGTGGTTTCTTTGAGTTGGACGGGGTTCATCTCGCCAAGACCCTTAAACCGGCTGATTTCAACTTTGCCCCGTCCATTGAACACGGTCTCAAGCAAACGATCGCGCTCGGCCTCATCTCGGGCATAGTCGCTTCGCCCGCCCTGGGTAAGCCGGTAAAGCGGCGGGACGGCCAAATAAAGGTGCCCCCCGCGCACAAGCTCTGGGATCTCGCGGTAAAAGAAGGTGATCAGCAGCGAGGCGATATGAGCCCCGTCGACGTCAGCATCCGTCATAATAACGATCCGGTCGTATCGCAGATCTTCTTCTCGGTACTGATTACCCGGCGCGCATCCGAGCGCGAGCAAAAGATCGTTGAGCTCTTGATTGGCGCGAAACTTTGCCTGGCCCGCGCTTGCCACGTTGAGGATTTTGCCCCGCAGGGGAAGCACGGCTTGAGTGGCCCGGTCTCTGGCTTGTTTCGCCGACCCGCCGGCCGAATCACCCTCCACCAAAAACAATTCCGTTCCCGCTGCATGATCGCGGGAGCAATCGGCAAGCTTGCCCGGTAGACGCAATTTGCGGACCGCCGTCTTGCGGCTCACTTCTTTTTCTTGGCGCCGGCGGATGCGCTCCTCGGCCCGTTCGACGATCCAGTCCAGCAACCGGTTCGCAGCCGGCGTGTTCTCGGTCAGCCAATGATCGAAGTGGTCCTTGAGCGCCTGCTCGACCAAACGGGCCGCATCCGATGAGGAGAGTTTTTCCTTGGTCTGGCCCTGGAATTCTGGCTCGCGGATAAACACCGATAAAAGTCCGCAAAGAGAGCCCGTAACGTCCTCGGGCGTAATTGCCTGGACGCGTTTGTTTCCAATCATTTGTCCGTATGACTTAAGACCTTTTGTTAGGGCAGCGCGCAAGCCAGCCTCGTGGGTGCCGCCTTCTGAGGTCGGGATCGTGTTGCAATAGGAATGCAAAAAGCCGTCATCGGCGACCCAGGCCATGGCCCATTCGACCTTGCCGTGCCCCTGGCGCTCAAAGCGGCCTTGAAACGGGTGGGGCGTAACCCGCTCTTTGCCCTCAAGGCTGGCTTCAAGAAAATCGGCTAAACCACCAGGAAAATTGAGAATTTCTTTGATGGGTGTATCATCGCTTACGAGGTCTGGCGTGCAGGACCAATGAATTTCCACGCCGCCGAAAAGATACGCCTTCGAACGGCACATGCGGTAAAGCCGTGCGGGTTTGAAGGCGGCGGTCGTGCCGAAGATGGTTGGATCGGGACGAAACGACAGGCTCGTCCCCGTCGACCGGGCCTTACCGATGGCCTTCAAGGGGCCGTCGGGCACGCCGCGCGTGTAGGTTTGCCGCACTTTTTTGCCATCGCGCTCGACGGTGACGGTCAGGGCCTCGGCCAACGCATTCACCACCGACACGCCGACCCCGTGAAGGCCGCCTGAGGTTTCATAGGCCTTGCCGCCGAACTTGCCACCGGCATGGAGGGTCGTGAGGATCACCTCAAGGGCTGACTTTTTTTTGAATTTCGGGTGCGGGTCGATGGGGATGCCGCGCCCATTATCCGTGACCGTGAGGCCCGTCTCGGCATCGAGCGAGACCTCGATACGGCTAGCATGCCCGGCAACGGCCTCGTCCATGGCATTGTCCAGCACCTCAGCAAACAGGTGATGCAGGGCCCGCTCATCGGTCCCGCCGATATACATGCCCGGCCGCCGGCGCACCGGCTCCAAACCCTCTAAGACCTCAATGTCTTCTGCCGAGTAGCCCGCCGCGGCCTTCGCGGTGGCCGATTTCTTGGCAGGGTTTCTTGCGGTGCGGGGGGCCATTGGGGCTCCTTTTAGGTGATGCGGCGATGGGCGCTTACCAGGCGATTGTGACCGGGTGGCGCTAACGGGGACTTCACGCAATCGCGCGCAGCAGTGACTGAGACGTGTTTTGCAACAGGGGCTGGGGCAGGTCATCTCCAGCCTATCGGCGCAGGTCAGATCGCCCTCGCCCCCAACACAACAGGAGATGAACCGATGACTCGCTTGCTTTCAATCTTTCGCATCATGCTTGTGTCGATAGGACTAGGCCTTGCGGCCACCGCGTCCGTAAAGGCCGAAGGCGTTGCCGCTGGCGGCTGGGACAACCAGGAATACAAAATCAGCGGCGATTGGAAAATCGTTGAAGAAGACGGCAAGCGCTTCTTTGTCTTGAGCGATGATTTCCGGACCCGCAACGGGCCCGACCTTAAGATCTTTTTCTCCACCCTGCCGGCCGATGAAGTGCGCGGCAATAATGTGGTCTCCACCTCGACGCGTCTGGCGGTGCTCGACAAGAACAAGGGCGGTCAGCGCTATGAAATCCCAGCTGAGCTTTCGCTCGAGGACGTGAAAAGCGTTGCCATCCATTGCGAGCAATTCAGCAAGCTTTGGGGTGCGGGAAACCTCTAACCGGCAGCTTTTTAACCCCGTCAAACGAAAAAAGGCCCGAGGTAACTCCCCGGGCCTTTTCTAATTTTGTAAGCGTCCGTGTCAGGTCAGACGCTGTAATACATATCGAACTCCACCGGATGCGGTGTTTGCTCGAAGCGGATCACGTCTTCCATTTTAAGTTCGATATAGGCGTCGATCTGATCGTCATCGAACACCCCGCCCTTCTTCAAGAAGTCCCGATCCGCATCGAGATAGGCGAGGGCCTCGCGCAAGGACGAGGCGACGGTCGGCACGTCTTTCAATTCCTCAGGCGGCAGATCGTACAGATCTTTGTCCATGGGATCGCCAGGGTGGATTTTGTTTTCGATGCCGTCGAGCCCCGCCATTAGCATGGCCGAGAAAGCGAGATAGGGGTTCGCGGTTGGATCGGGGAAACGCACCTCGATCCGCTTGCCCTTCGGTGAGGGTGAGAATGGGATCCGGCAAGAGGCCGACCGGTTGCGGGCCGAATAGGCGAGCAACACAGGCGCCTCAAAGCCTGGCACCAAGCGCTTGTAGCTGTTGGTGGAGGCGTTGGTGAAGGCGTTGATCGCCCGGGCATGTTTGATGATGCCGCCGATGTAATAGAGGCATGTCTCGGAGAGGTCAGCGTAGCCGGAGCCTGCAAAGACCGGTTTGCCGCCCTTCCAGATCGATTGGTGCACATGCATGCCCGAGCCGTTGTCGTTAAAGACCGGCTTCGGCATAAAGGTCGCGGTTTTTCCGTACGCGGCCGCAACTTGGTGGATGACATATTTGTAGCTTTGAAGTCGGTCCGCCATCTGCACAAGCGTCGAGAACTTCATGCCCAGCTCGTGCTGGGAAGGGGCGACCTCGTGGTGGTGCTTTTCGGGCTCAAGACCGATTTCGGTCATTACCGCCAGCATTTCCGAACGAATGTCTTGGCCGCTGTCGATCGGCGGCACGGGGAAGTACCCACCCTTTGCCCGAGGCCGGTGAGCCAGGTTGCCGGTGTCATATTCGGTTGCCGAATTGTAAGGGCCTTCCGTTGAGTCGATCTCATAGGACGTCGCGTTCTGCTCCACTTGGAAGCGCACATCGTCGAAGATGAAAAACTCCGCCTCAGGACCGAAGAAAGCCGTGTCACCGACCCCCGCTTGCTTCATATAGGCTTCGGCCTTGCGAGCGGTCGACCGCGGATCGCGGTTGTAGGGCTCTCCGGAAATCGGGTCGTGCACGTCGCAGGTAATCGAGAGCGTCGTTTGCGCGAAGAACGGATCGATATACGCCGAATTGAGATCGAGATAGAGCGCCATGTCGCTCTCATTGATCGCCTTCCAGCCGGCAATCGACGACCCGTCAAACATTTGCCCCTCGCCGAGGAAGCCGGCATCGACCATCCCGATATCGAAGGTCACATGCTGCCACTTGCCTTTGGGATCGGTGAAGCGCAAGTCGACATACTTCACGTCCCGGTCCTTGATGAGCTTCATAATTGTATTGGCATCAGCCATGGCAACACGCCCCGTCTTAGTTTGTCAGTTGAACTTGCCGCGGTTGCGGCGGTTTGAGACACCCGCAGATCTGCGGATCAAGCAAGGGGAAACGCCCGGTTAGGTGAGACAGGGTTAAACGGCCTCGCGGCCCGTCTCGCCCGTCCGTATACGGACAGCTTCCTCTACGTTGCTGATAAAGATTTTACCATCCCCTATTCGTCCTGTCCGCGCCGCGCCTTGGATCGCTTCCACCGCAGCGTCGACAAGATCGTCATACAACACCACCTCGATTTTTACCTTCGGGAGGAAATCCACAACATATTCCGCCCCTCGGTAAAGCTCCGTATGCCCTTTTTGTCGACCAAAGCCTTTCGCTTCAATGACCGTTATGCCCTGAAGCCCGACCTGCTGAAGGGCTTCCTTCACCTCGTCGAGTTTGAAGGGTTTTATGATAGCTTCGATTTTTTTCATTGTAACCTTTCGAGCGCTCCCACCCTGGCGTCCGAAGAGGCAACCCAAGAGGCAGCCGGTCGCCGGGCGAACAGGGAATAGCACGCCTCGTGCCAAGCCGTCTTCATCTTATAAACCTTTGATTGCAATATTTATTTCGGAAAACAATTGGATATAATGAATCTGAATAGATTAAAAAATAGGCTGCCTGGTCAAAATGTGCCCATGCGCGGCCGATCGATTCCGATGGCACAATGGGCCGTTTGGCTGCGGGCTCGGCCACCGCGTTGCCGGCGCGCTCGCGGTGTCTTTCAAGGTGCGCCATGAATAAGCTGTATCAAGACCATCGCAGCGCGGATGATCTCACCGTGCTTACGGTCGAGCAAATGTATGCTGCCGACGCGCATGCCATTGGCAATGGCATTTCCGGCATCGCCCTGATGGAGCGGGCCGGGCAGGGCGCGGCGGAGGTCATTCTCGGTGCCTATCGGCGCACCGCAACGGCGATTTTATGCGGTCCGGGCAACAATGGCGGCGATGGCTATGTCATCGCCCGGCGCTTGCATGCGGAAGGCTGGCCGGTAGAGGTCTTTGCGACCCAGGGCGGGCGTGGGCTTTCGGGCGATGCCAAGGTGATGGCCGATAAGTGGGCTGATGAGTGCGCCGGCGTTGTGCATCCGCTTGACGCCTTTGGGGAAGCGCAAGCGAGCGGTGCCGGTCTCATCGTCGATGCGCTGTTCGGCGCCGGGCTTGCGCGCCCGATCGAGGGCGTTGCGGCACAGGCCCTCGGCCATGCGGACCGCTCTGGAGTTCGGGTCCTCGCCATTGACGTGCCAAGCGGGGTCGACGGAGATACAGGCCTGGTGCGCGGCCAAACGGTTAGGGCCGACCGGACGGTGACCTTCTTCCGCACCAAGCCTGGACATCATCTGGAGCCTGGCCGGCGGTTTTGCGGCACAACCCATGTCATCGATATCGGCATTCCGCCTTCGGCCCTTGAGGCCCCCGGGGCGCCTGGGCCGCGTCTCTACGAGAATGCCCCCGGCCTATGGGCCCCCGCGCTGCGCCATCTCGGTGCGACCGCCCACAAATACGAGCACGGTGCCTGCGTCGTTGCGAGTGGCGGTCCAGGGCGCACCGGGGCGGCCCGTCTTGCCGCCCGTGCCGCGTTGAGGGCAGGCGCGGGGCTGGTCACGCTCGCCGTTCCTGCAGCCGCGCTTGCGGAAGTCGCCGCCTCGGAGACCAGCGTCATGGTCCGCATTGCCGAGGACACAGACGCCTTTGGCCCCCTCGTTGCGGCGGCGAAAGCAACGAGCCTGGTGTTGGGCCCGGGATTAGGCACCGAGGGCGCTGAAGCCGAGCGGACCCGCGCTCTCGTTTTGGCAGCCCTTGCGCTCACCGGGCGGGGAGGCGCGCCGATCCCCGTTGTGCTTGATGCCGATGCCCTGACCGTCTTCGACGCCGACCCGCAATCCTTATTCAACGCCTGCCATTCGGGGGTGGTGATGACCCCCCATGAAGGGGAATTTGCAAGGCTCTTCGGGTCTGCGGTCGACGGCGCACAGGGCAAGCTTGCGCGGGCAGGGGCCGCCGCCGATTTGTTCGGGGGCGTCGTCATCTTGAAAGGGCGAGACACCGTGATTGCCGAAGCCGGCGGCCTTGCAGCGATCAACACCCTCGCGCCGCCCTATCTCGCTACGGCGGGGTCTGGGGATGTGCTAGCGGGGATCATTGCCGGCCAGATGGGCCCCCAGGGCTCGGCCTTTATGGCCGCATCGGCGGGGGTTTATATGCATTCGGCAGCGGGGCTCGCCTGCGGGTTAGGTCTCATCGCCGATGATTTGATCCGTGCGCTTCCGCTTGTGCGGCAACACCTGGCAGGGCATACGCCGACGGCATTTGCGCAATCGCTCCTGTTACGCGAGCGAGATGGGTGACAAGCCCCGGGCGCGTGCGCTAGACACCCCATTCCGATTTTCGATGTCCCGGTTTTCGAGTGCGATTGCCGGCTCGGGCGGGTGCCGCGGGCGTGGTGGAATTGGTAGACACGCTAGATTTAGGTTCTAGTGGCCTTGGCCGTGGGGGTTCAAGTCCCTCCGCCCGCACCAACCCAGACCGACGCCGCCTGCCCTCTTGACGCCAAGGATAGACCCCCTCCCGCCGGTGCGCCTGGCCGCCCGCGCGAAAAGGACCAGACGATGGACGTGACTGAAACCCACAGCGAAGGGCTGGCGCGCAGCCTTTTGATTGTTGTTCCGGCTGCTGATCTCACTTCAGAGCTCGATACCCGCCTTGCCGATCTGAAAGACCGCATCCGGCTTAAAGGCTTCCGCCCAGGCAAAGTGCCGGTGGACTACCTTAAAAAAGCCTATGGCAAGTCTCTCATGGGAGAGATCATCGACGACACTGTCCGCAAATCGAGCGTCGATGCGCTAGAGGAGCGGGCCTTACGCCCGGCAATGCAGCCCAAGATCGATTTTGCTGACGACAACGATATGGACGGTGTCGTCGACGGTAAGGCCGATCTGAAATACACAATCGACCTTGAGATCATTCCCGATTTTGAGCCGACTGACCTCAGCGCCTTGGCCATCGACCGTCCGGTGGCCGAGGTGGAAGACGCGCAAGTTGAGGAGACCATCGATGGCCTGCGCAAACAGCAAACCGCCTTTGAGGCCCGCGCCGAGGAAGAAGCCGCCCAGGACGGCGATCGCGTCACGCTTGATTTCGT
>JBCDJA010000036.1:0-11051 GCA_038748465.1 Pseudomonadota bacterium | reverse complement strand
GAAAAACCTGGCCTTCTCCGTGTATGTGGACCCGGGCGCAGAGGGCCATTATCTGGGAGACCCCATTCGTCTCCGGCAGATCCTCTTTAACCTGATCTCGAATGCACTGAAATTTACCGAGCGCGGATCTGTTGAGGTGACGATCAAGCGTCTGCCGGCGGATGATCAAGGGCCGGTGTCCGCCCCTGAGGGTGTTTCCGGTGAAACGCCGTGTCCGGTCATCCGGTTTTGCGTGCGCGATACCGGCATTGGTATTGAGGCGGACGCACTTCGCCGCATCTTTAGAGCCTTCGAGCAGGCTGACGGCAGCACCACCCGCGCCTTTGGGGGGACAGGACTTGGGTTGTCGATCTGTGAGCAACTCGCCCAGATGATGGGCGGGCGCATCGCGGCGGAAAGCACGCCTGGCGCAGGGGCGACTTTCTTCTTCGATGTGCCGCTGAGACCCTATAGGGGCCTTGCCGGCGCCACGCGGCCGGCCGGCGCGGCACGCGATGGCGGCACACATGATGCCGCCGGTATTGCCGGTGTTCAGCGCATTCTGGTTGCCGAGGATAACGACGTGAACCAGGCGATCATCGAAGCGATGTTGGAACCAACAGGTGTCGATGTCGTGATCGCGCCGGATGGGGAGGCGGCCCTTGAGGCGTGGGAGAGCCAGCCCTTCGATCTCATCCTGATGGACAACCGCATGCCCAAAATGGACGGTCTGCGTGCGACCCAATTAATCCGCCAGCGTGAGATTGAGCGGGCAATACCGCGCACACCAATCATTGCCCTTACCGCCAATGTTATGTCGGACTACGTCCATGCCTATCACGAGGCCGGCATGGATGGCGTGCTCGCCAAGCCCGTCAGCTTAAAGACCTTATTTGACGCGATTGAAGGTCTCAGAGATGACGCCCCCAGCGAAGCGGGCAAAGCGCGCCGAGCCGGTTAAGGGCGCGGCGTTTCCGCTGTCTTGTGCTCGGCGCTCTCGCTCTCGCTATCGTTCTCGCTCTGGCGCTTGCTCCCGCGCCCGGCACGTGTCACCCACCACCCATGACAGCGCTGACCGCCGACAGTCAGCGAATAGACAAAGGAGTGAGTGGCTATGAGCTATGTCGATGGGTTTGTCGCCGCGGTGCCGAAGGCCAACCGGGAGGCCTATCTCGCCTTTGCCGAACTGGCCTTGCCGATTTTCTTAGAGCACGGCGCGGTGAGTGCCACCGAATGTTGGGGCGATGATGTGCCCAAGGGGGAGGTCACCTCCTTTCCGAAGGCCGTTGACCTGAAAGATGATGAAACGGTTGTCTTCTCCTGGATTGTGTGGCCGGACAAAGCCACGCGGGAGCGCGGGATGGAGGCTGTGATGGCCGATCCGCGGCTTGCCGACAAAGACATGCCGTTTGACGGTAAGCGCATGATTTATGGGGGCTTTACGACACTCCTGACGGTCGGGCCCGGGGCTTGACGGTCCGGGCGTCCCGCAAGCGCGCCTCGCAAGACAAACCAAAGATCGGGCGGTGACGCCGGCCGGTTCGATTCCGGCCTGAGCCGGTCTCGGGCGGTGTTGATCACGGGAGACCGGTGACACGGGCAAGAAGTCTCTGTACCCCTAGGGTCAGCGCGCTATGTTGCTATTGACTCGCAAAAAGGCTTGGCCCATGTCGTTGCTCGTATTCATCGCACTCGTATTCATCGCCGCTTTGTCCGGCGCCATCTTTCGGCCCGGGGATTGGTATGAGGGGCTGCGCAAGCCCTCCTGGAACCCGCCGAATTGGATGTTTCCCACGGTGTGGACGGCACTTTACGCCATGATCGCGGCAGCCGGTTGGATCGTGTGGCAAGAGGCCGGGCTGGGCCTTGCGATCGGTCTTTGGGGCCTCCAATTGGTGCTCAATGCGGCGTGGTCGGTGTTCTTTTTCGGCATGCGGCGCATGGATTTGGCGTTCTTCGAGGTGTGTCTGCTTTGGCTTTCCATCGCCGCCTTTATGGGTGTCGCGCTGCCTATTTCTCCGCTCGCGGCTGGATTGTTCGTGCCTTACCTCGTTTGGGTCACAATCGCTGCGGCGCTCAACTTGAGCGTTTGGCGGATGAACCCGGGCGCGGAAGCGACCGCACAGTAGGGCGAGCGGCTCTGCCTCAGGGCCGCGGCCGGTCGCGCACGGCGCGAAGGCGAACCGTCAGTTCAATGATGTGCGCAATGAAGCCGGCCGTTAGCCAAAGCCCGACAGCAAACGGGCCACGGTCGGTGAGGGCGCTGTAAAGCGCCAACATCAGGCTGGCGCCTGACGCGATATTGGCAATCAAGGGCAGAAGTTCGACCCGATGCTTCATAAGGATGCCGAGGGCGAGGGCTTCTGCCGCCAAGATTGCCAGGGCCATATACACCACCGCTCCTGAGGAGATCAGGTCGGCGATCGGGCGCAAACTCATGGGCGGGCCGTTAGTCCAAGCAACTGCTGGATGTCCTTCACAAGCACGCGCATATGCGCCATGGGCTCACGGCGCACCAGCCGCTTGTTGAGGTAGGCCTCCCAGGTGAGCCTTTGCACATCGGCATCGGCACACATGGCAACGAATTGCTCGCGGCGTTTGTCGCTGCGATACCAAAAGTGCTGCAGCAGCCCCAACACGAAAAACACCTTGCCGTGCTCTTTCATGAAGCGTCGCCGCACCTTGGCAAGGGGGGCAAGGCTTTGGGCGCGGAGGGCTTCTAGGGCCGCGCCAGCCCCCATCCGTCCACAGAGCATTGCGTAGTAAATGCCTTCGCCAGAGGATGGCGCGACGACGCCGGCCGCATCGCCGACCAACACAACGCCGGTGCCGCTGTGCCATTTTCGCATGGGTTTGAGGGGCAGGGGCGCGCCCTCTCGGCGGATGGTTCGGGCCCCGTCAAGCCCCGCACGGCGGCGCAACATCTGGGTCGCGTCCTTCAGGCTATGGCCCTTGACCGCCGTGCCGCAGCCGATGCTTGTTTGCGCGCCATGGGGAAACACCCAGCCGTAAAAGTCCGGCGAAATCGATCCGTCATAAATCACATCGCAGCGATCGGGCCGGAAGTCGCTTGTCTCGTTTGGCATGCCCGCACCCGGTTCTGCCCCCGGCATGTCGGCGGGCTGTGGCGGGGAGCCAGGCGATTCGACGATTTCGTGATAGGCAAAGACGTAAGGCGGTTTTTTATCGGGCCCGAAGGCGGCTCGGCGGACAGCAGAATTGGCCCCGTCGGCTCCGATCAAGACAGTCGATTGAACCCTATGGGTTGTCTCGTCACTGCCGGTCACGCACACCAGCATGGATCCATCCGCCTGCTGCTCAACCGATTTGAAGCGACCGATAATGCGCTCGGCGCCCGCCTCGACGGCCCGTGTCCGCAACCAGGGGTCAAATTCCTCCCGGTCTACCATGCCCACATAGCCGATATCGCCGATGTCCATGCCGACCGTCTTACCGGTGGGGGAGACCATCCGCGCAGAATGGATGCGTGCCTTAATGAGTTTCGGCGGTAGGTCGAAATCGCGAATGCAACGGGTGGGGATCGCACCGCCACAGGGTTTGATGCGGCCGTCAGGATCGATCAGCAACACCGACCGGCCGGCTTTCGCGAGGTCGTGGGCCGCCGTGGCCCCCGCCGGTCCGCCGCCGGCCACAATCACGTCATAGCTCCGGGTCATGAGATTACTCCGCAGGCTGAAGGGGAAGGGGCCGGGAAAGGCGCTGGCCGTGTGGCGTGTCCGTGACCGCGTCCTCGCTGGAAGTCGGGGCCTCGGGCCGCAGCGAAATACGCGACGCAAGTAAGGCCGCCAACACGAAAAGCGCTGCCTCAGCGCTAAAGACGATGCCGAAGGAGAAAGCCACATCGCCGGTGACCCGCCGAGCGACGTCGAGAACCACCGTGCCGAGAAAACCACCAAGCCCAAAGGCGATCGCTTGGGCTGCCCCCCACAGCCCCATGCGGATCCCCTCACGTCCCGGTCCGCCCTGGCCGGCCAAGCTCATCATCGCGCCGACCGCAGCCACCGCGAAGGCACCATTGGCAAAGCCGAGGGCGATGATGTTGGCCTCGAGCGGCCAATCGGGCGCGGCCGCAGCGCCGAGCGTCAGCAGGCCAAGGGCGAGGCCCGATCCAAGACAGCCCGTTATGACGAAGAGCTTCAAGATCGACGGTTTGCGCCGCGCAAGGACAGTCCCGAGGATGCCGACAAGCGCCATGCCGAGGAACACCCCGCCATGCTGCTTGCCTGAAAGCGTTGTCGTTTCGCCGGGCTCCATCCCGAAGAGAAGGCCCCCGAACGGCTCCAACACCAAGTCCTGGGTCGAATAGGCCAGCATGGACAAAAACACGAAGATCGTGAAAAGCCGCGCCCTGGGATCGGCCCAGGTGTCAGCCAGGCTGCGGGTAAAAGACACCGGGGGCGGGCGTGTTTCGTCGTGGCCGAGGGCCGCGAGGCTGTCGCGGTCCCGCTCGATGCCGAGGACGGCCGTGCCGGCGATCAGGAAGGCGATGAGGCCTGCAATCGCGGTAACGGCGATTAGTCGCTCATGGGAATAGGGATCGATGAACTGGCCGGAGATAATGGCCGTGATGGCGATGCCGGCGATCATCATCATCCAGATGATCGTTGCGGCAGCCGGGCGTCGGGCCGGTGCGGCCTGGGCCGCGACGAGCGCGAGGAGGGAGGTGCCCGCCGCGCCAATGCCAAAACCGATCAACACAAAACACACAAGGGCCGCGCTCAAGCCCAGCCAAAACCCTTGCTCAAACAACAAGGTGCTGGCGGCCGCGCCGGTGCCCGCAAGGGCAAGCAGCGCTAAGCCGCCCACGATCCAGGCAGTGCGCCGGCCCCCTTTGTCCGAGCCATGGCCCCAAAGCGGGCGCAAAATTTGGACCGCGTAATGCAGACCCACCAGCATGCCCGGGACGGTCGCCGCGAGCGACAATTCCACGACCATGACGCGGTTGAGCGTTGAGGTTGTCAGAACAATGATCGAGCCGAGCGCCGTTTGCACGAGGCCAAGCCGCACAATATCGAGCCAGGATAGTCCAGCGCTTCTGGCGGGCCGTGACATGATAACAAATCCTTCTCGCGAGCGATTTCGCCGAAAATGTTGGTTGGCACCCGTCGTTTGATGCACGTTCGTTGGCGCCTGTCATGTGGCGCCTTCTAAAGGCTGGCGGCGTGAAGCCCCCTCAAGGCGACCGCGGCGATCATCATGCCGATCACATAAAGGCCCACGCCAACGCCGCTATACCAAACCGCATACCTTCTTGGATCTCTCAGCATACGGCGTAAACAACTGGCTTGTATGACGATGAGAGCAAAAATGCAGGCAGCAAAGATCGGTTTTTCCCAAAGCCCGAGGCAAAAGACGACGAGGAGCTGGGGCACGATCATCACAAGGCCGGACAAGCGCGCCGCACCCTGCACCCCGAGCTGCACAGGCAAGGAGGCAACGCCCATTCGGCGGTCCCCCTCAATTGCCTTGAAATCGTTGAGGGTCAGAATGCCGTGGGCGCCAGCGCCATAAAGCAACGCGATCGTCAGCGTCTCAGTCGGCGGCAGGGTGCCCGCCACCGCGGCGGCGGCCGTTAGCCAGGGCAGCGTCTCGTAGGAAAAGCCCACGGCCGCATTGCCGCCCCAGCCATTTTGTTTGAGGCGGAGGGGGGGCGCGCTGTAGGCCCAGGCCAGCACAAGCGCGATCAACGCGGCGACCAGCACCCATGGACCTAGAAGCGCGGCAACCCCAGCCGACAGTACGGTGCCGGCCACGGCGACATGCAAGGCCGACCGTCCCGGCATCCGGCCCGATGGGATGACCCGTGTCGGCTCGTTAATCGCGTCCACATGCCTGTCGAACCAATCATTGACTGCCTGGCTGGTGCCGCATACCAGCGGTCCGGCGAGCACGATGCCCCCGATGATATAGCCCCAACGGCTTGGATCGTCCGTAGGCGTTGCGACAACCCCACAGCCATAGGCCCACATGGGCGGAAACCATGTGATTGGCTTGAGAAGCGCCAGGACAGCACCGGGCGTGGGCCCAGTGCTCGTCAGGGGAGCGACGGGCGTTGCGTCCATGCGTGACATGGTTTGATCGTATCAAGGGGAAGGAGAGTGTCAATCAACATTGACAGCTAAGTTGGCGCGGCAGCGTGACACCCGAGGGGTCAGTCGTCATGCCCGTAATCGGCCAAGCCGTAGCGTTTCAATTTGATGTAAAGGCTTTGCCGGCTCAGCCCCAACATGTCCGCCGCCAGGGCGCGGTTGTTGTCGGTTTGGCGCAAGGCGGCCTCGATGCACATTTTCTCGATCACGTCGACGGCCTCGCGGATCAATTCCTTTAGGGGCACACGGCCCACCAGCTCAGAAAACTCCGACGAATCGGCCGATGTCGCATTCATCTGTAACGTCACCGGCAGGTCGCGCCGGGCCACATCGGTCAGCAGGAAGACGACACTTTGATGCGGCTTCGCGCCGCGCTCGCCGTTCTTAGGCGGCACTTCTTGACAATGGGCCGAAACGAGAATCGGTCGGTCAGAGCCCAAATCATCTCTCACGACCGTCGAGAACCCACGCACTCGTTTTTCTTCAAGCACCCGGCCCAGCAAGACCTGCATGTCGACGGCGGAGGCGCCGACCCAATTGTTCAATTTACGTCCGATCGCGCGTTCGGCATTCAGCAATTGCACAAGGTCGAGAAAGAGCGCGTTGACCTCGCGGATGGTCCCATCTGAGTCGGTTCGGACCGCGCTTTCTGGCAACCAATCAAGGGACGGCAAAGCCGACAAAGTGGTCTCGGTGCGCCCCTTCGCATCGGACTTCGTTGCAATCGAGACGAGCAAATTCGTCTGCCCGTTCTCGCGATAAGGCTCGATCGTCAGTGTTGCGTCTTTGTCTTGATCGGCAAAGCGGATGCGCGCTGTGCGGCTTTGGCCCCGCTGTTGGCAATCGTCAAGCGTCTCGGCCAAGGTGTCCCGGGCGGGCCCTTCCGCCAGGGAGGCAAAAATCTGACCCGTGAGTTTTTGGCTCGGTCGACCGAAGAATTTGCTGGCAGCACGGTTGGCGTCGATGACCTTTCGGCTTTGCCCGTCGACGACGACGCTTGGTAAGGCGGCGAGCTGAAACGTTGTGCGGTAGCGCCCCTCTGCTTCCCGGATTTTGCGGTAGTCCGCCTCAAGCTCGAATTGGGTTTCCACAAGCCGCTGCTGCACGGCCGCCATCTCGCGCAGGTCCTCGCCAATGGCGAGCCGCATGCGCTCGCGTTTGAGCGAGACGAGGCGATAGCGGACGGGAAGGTCGGGCAGGCCCTGGGCTGGATGATTGACCTGCCGGGCCCGCGTCACTTTTTGCTTGCCAGCGTCGCGGAGCAGGTCAGCGATTTTCTCGCGGCTTTCTTCGGTTACCGTGTCGTGCCAATTGGCCCCATGCCAGGTCGCCAAGCCGTAGGCGGCAAGGTCCGCGTCGCGAAAAGCTACGTCCTCGATTCGCCCGTCTGACGTCAGAACAAGCGAAATCGGCGCCCCTTGGGACACCAGTTCTGCTGCCACGCGACCACCGACGCGGTCAAACAGATCCGCTGATCGGTTGAACACCCGGGCGCTTCGGTCGGCCATTCGTTTCTGTGCGTCCTGTCTGGCAGCTTTACTCATCACTCATCGGTGTCAAATTAGAACGGCCCTTAAGGGCCGTTGCTCAGGTCGATGCTGGGCGGGCGGCGGGCGCTCGTTCATCGGCGGCCGCAAGCGCTGCATCGAAACTGGTCGTTACACGGTCAACCCCGGCTGCAAGCAACCGCGCTTGCTGGCGCTCCGCGGCATGCCCGCCGGCCAACAGCAAGGGCCGCTCGTTCGGTGCCCGTTTGGTAAGGGCGGCAAGGCAACGGTCAAAGTCCTCGCGCAAGCACTCGCTCGACCAAGAAAGGCAAACCACATCGAGTGCGCGCGATTGAGCGGCCGTGGCGAGGTCCGTTTCTGTTGCGCCAAACAGCGTTTGCGTCCACCACCCCCGACCGCGGAACAATTCTTCAAGCACATGCGTGGCGAAGGTGTGGGTTTCGTGCGGCGGTGTTGCGATCAAGACCAAACGTGGCGGTCCCTGGGCCATAACGGTCTGATCGGCCGTCGGCTCGCTTGCGCGCATCAGGGTTAGGAGCCGTGCCATGGCCTGGGTGACATGGAAAAAATCGAGCTGGTCCTCGCACCACTCAAGGCCCAAACGGCGTGCCACACTGGTGAGCACCCCCAGCTCCCCGCGCCGGGCATGGCCGAAAGACGAAAGCCGCGCAAGGGCGGCCGGGAGCCAGGCCTCATTGCTGACATCCCGTTCCGCGTGCGTCACGTCCGCATAGAGTGCATCGGCTTCGTCCTGCAGACCTAGCGCGGTTGGCGGTGGTGCTGGCAGCGAAGGAGCGTTAAGGCGTTTGCCCACATGGGCCAGCACATCGTCCCGGAACGACTTGACGACCGCCTCCCTGAGGCGGTTTGCCAGGGCACTGTCGTTGTGGCGTTTGGCCGGCTGGCTCGTCGTAAGGCTTGCAAAATTGAGCCGCGAGGCAAGCATCAGGGCCGAGGTTTCCACCGCCGGACCGGATTGAGCAGACGCGACACCATTGCTTGTCGAGCCGGCCGATTGGGCACGGTTCGATTGTGAATGGGTCGCTTGAGCACGGGTCGATTGAGACCGCGCCGTTGGGGGCCTCGCGCGGGCCTCGGCAAGGTCGTTCATCGACGAGGTTTGCTTTGCCGACGGAGCATTAGACAACGATCGGGCCCCGCTCATCGCAATCCCCAATCCGCCTTGGGAAGAACAGGTCTTCTCATGGGATGTGGGCCAATGGCCTTATGGCGCCGGCCATGCGCGGCCGAGCGCAGAATAGCACCCGCGGAAGTTGCTTTATTTTGGAGGCGATCGCCCATCGCCAAAGGGACGTCCGTGCTCAACCCACTCAACCTATGTCGTCTGCCCATTCTGGCTTCCTCCCGCCAGCGGTTCACTAAACCCTTGGCGAACCAGAATGTCGCAGCGACCGACCAATGTAAATTAAAATCGACGTCAATAAAAGTTGACACTTAGTTTCGACGGGCGGTACGCTTTGCCGATAAGACCCGTTGGGAGGCGGCGACCAGCAGCGATGCCCGCACATAACCAGTCAGCAAACAAATCAATTTCAATTTACACGCCGGAGCAGCGTCGCCGGCGGGATGCCTCGCCCTGGACCCTCGTTCAGGGCGTTCTCGCACCGCTTCAGTTTGTCGTTTTCGTGATCAGCCTCGCGCTCGTCATTCGGTTTCTCCTTACGGGGCAGGGGCTTGTGGCGGCCGATTGGTCCGTCGTCGTTAAAACATTTGTGCTCTACGCCATCATGGTGACCGGGTCGATTTGGGAGAAAGCCGTTTTCGGCCAATACCTGTTTGCCAAGGCGTTTTTCTGGGAGGACGTTTTTTCAATTCTCGTTCTTGCCCTGCATACGGCCTATCTCGCGGCCTCGTTTTCCGGGGTCCTGTCGCCGGTCGGGTTGATGGGCCTGGCGCTTGCTGCCTATGCCGCGTATCTGGTCAATGCGGGGCAATTCCTCTGGAAGCTGCGGTTGGCGCGGCTTGACGGGCAAGGGGCGCGGCCGCAACCGCGCGCCGGTGCGTTACGGCCTGGCGGCGTGGCGCCGGTTGGAGGTGCGCGATGAATGCACCGCAACAAGCCCTCACAGCCAACCTGGCGGCGAAGACGGTGGCCAAGACGACGGCCAAGACGACACTGATTGAGCGCGCGCCCTTGCGCGAGCGCGGTCAGCACGAGGTGTTTTGCGGGCTCACCTCGATCATCTGGCTGCACCGCAAAATTCAGGATGCGTTCTTTCTTATTGTTGGCTCGCGCACCTGCGCCCATCTCATGCAATCGGCTGCCGGCGTGATGATTTTCGCGGAGCCGCGGTTTGCCACCGCCATCATCGGCGAACGCGATCTGGCTGGCATGGCCGATGTGCACGACGAGCTTGACCAGGTGGTCGACCGGTTGCTGACCCGCCGGCCCGACATCCGCATGCTCGTCCTTGTCGGCTCATGCCCTTCGGAAGTCATCAAGCTGGATCTTGCCAGAGCGGCGGAGCGGCTTGACCGCCAATACGGGATCGATCGGCGGGTTATCGCCTATTCGGGCAGCGGCATCGAGACAACCTTTACCGAAGGGGAGGATAATTTTCTGTCCGCCCTCGTGCCCGATCTTCCCCAGACAGACGATGAGGCGCCGCATTCCCTGCTGGTTGTGGGCTCCCTGGCCGATGTGGTGGAAGACCAGTTCATGCGCATCTTCACCGCCCTTGGGATCGATCATGTGGGCTTCCTTCCGCCCCGGTCCTCTCGGGCCCTACCCGCTGTCGGACCGAACACCGCCTTCATTCTGGCGCAGCCCTTTTTGGGGGCGACCGCGCGGGCGCTCGAAGGGCGCGGCGCGACCTGGCTCAATGCGCCGTTTCCGCTTGGCGAGGAGGGGACAACCGCCTGGCTGGGGGCGGTGGCAGACCATTTCGGCGTTGACAGCGCCCGGTTTGATGCGATCACCAAGCCAGGCCGCGACCGGGCCCGTACGGCAATTGATCGGTATAAGGAGCGCTTAGCGGGCCGCCGCGTGTTCTTTTTTCCCGATTCGCAGATGGAGCCGTCCCTTGCGCGCTTCCTCTATCGTGAGGTCGGCGTGACGCCCATTGAGGTGGGTAGCCCCTATTTGCATCAACGCATCCATGCGCCGGAGCTTGCGCTGTTGCCCGCCGACGCGCTGCTGAGCGAGGGGCAGGACGTAGACCGGCAAATCGATCGCGTTGCGGCCGAAGACCCAGACCTCATTGTGTGCGGTATGGGTTTGGCAAATCCCTTTGAGGCCGAGGGACGGGCCACCAAATGGTCCATTGAATTCGTCTTTACACCCATCCAGGGATATGAGCAGGCCGGCGACCTCGCCGAGCTTTTTGCTCGCCCGATCGCGCGCCGGGATCGCCTGGCGGTGGAGGTGTAGGCCATGGAGTTGACGGTTTGGACCTATGAAGGCCCGCCCCATGTGGGAGCCATGCGAATCGCG
>JBCDJA010000035.1:0-11263 GCA_038748465.1 Pseudomonadota bacterium | reverse complement strand
ATCGCGGACATCGCCAAGCCCGTCGGCCGCACAGGTGATTTCATGGCCGGTCTCATCACTCAGGCAATCATCCGCCCCCGCCTCAACGGCCGCCTCCAGCATCTCATCTCCGGTCGCGGTGTCTGCTTTGTAGAGCACCGATCCGACCCGATCGAACATGAACGAGACCGAGCCCGTCTCGCCCAAATTGCCGCCGTTTTTGGTGAAGGCCGCCCGTACATCGCCGGCGGTGCGATTGCGGTTATCGGTGAGCGCCTCAACGATGATGCCGATGCCGCTCGGGCCAAAGCCCTCATAGCGCACCTCTTCGTAATTCTCCCCATCGCCGCCGGCCGCCTTTTTAATCGCCCGTTCGATGTTGTCCTTGGGCATGTTTTCTTTACGGGCCGCCTGGATAGCGAGCCGCAGCCGGGGATTTTTGTCCGGCTCCGGCGTTCCCAATTTTGCGGCGACTGTGATTTCGCGCGACAGCTTTGAGAACACCTTGGCGCGCTTCGCATCCTGGGCGCCCTTCCGGTACATGATGTTTTTAAATTGTGAATGGCCTGCCACGGCGTCCTCTCCGGCTTGCGTTCAGCTTAGGGCATGCCCGCCGTGTACCACGCAGTCCCAAACTGGCAAACCGCGCCGCGGGCCGCATAACCGGTCCTTATGCTTAACGGCGCAGCAAGACTTTTTCGGCACAACCCTTGGTAATTGGCGGAGGCGCCGACGCCCACGCCCGCCCCATCCAACCACGAGCCAGGGACACTCTTATGTTCAAATTCGCCAGCGCGTCCAAGCAAGCGAGCAACCAAACCACTGCTGTAGCGCCCAATGGGCCCGACGTTGCGGCCTTGGTCGACGCGCTGCCAATGCCTGTTATCGCCATCGATGAAACAGCCGGACACCTGCTCGCCTTCAACCGCGAGGCAGGCGCCTTACTGGGCGATAGCGGCCAGGCCTCGGTCGGCACCGCGTTGAGTGAGGTCGCGCCGGCCCTGTCTCCTTGCGTGACGCCCGGCGAGCGCACGGCCTTTCTCGGCGGCAAGCCGTTTTCCGTCGTTACCCGATCGGCAGGCTCTGCGATGCTGATCAGCCTTGCTGCGAAAGCCAACAACGCCGACCTTGCCGAGACCTTCGAGCAGAGCTTCCTAGCGATTGTCGATGGTATTTCGAATGCCGCCGAGAACCTTCAGGCGACGGCAGAGACGATGACGCGGAACGCCGATGAAACGAATGAAGTGGCAGGCACAGCAGCGAACGGCGCGCAGGAAGCGTCGACCAATGTTCAGGCCGTTGCGAGCGCTTCCGAGGAGTTGACCCAATCGGTTCAAGCTATTTCTGAACAAGTCGCCAACTCGACGGCGATCGCCAAGGAGGCCGTTGCCGAAGCCAAGCGGACGAACGAAGTGATGGAGGGTTTGGCTCGGGCCGCTGAGCAAATCGGCGAGGTGGTGAACCTCATCCAAGACATCGCAGCGCAGACGAATCTGTTGGCCCTCAACGCGACAATTGAGGCAGCCCGCGCTGGTGAGGCCGGCAAAGGCTTTGCCGTCGTTGCCTCAGAAGTGAAGACCCTGGCCACCCAAACAGCGAAAGCCACCGAAGACATCACCGGGCAGATCGGCCAAATCCAGCAAGCGACCCGTCAAGCGGTCGATGCGATTGCCGGCATCGTCACAACAATCACTGAAATCAACACGATCTCGGACAATGTTGCCATCTCGGTCGATCAACAGGGCGCCGCCACCCAAGAGATCAGTCACAACGTGCACGAAGCCTCCCGGGGCACCCAGGAGGTTTCCCAGTCCCTCGCAACGGTGACCCAGGTCGCGGGCCAAACCGGCGAAGCGGCCAGCGATGTGCTGCACGCCTCGCGCGATCTCGCCGATCAAGCGGAAACCATTCGCCGCGAAACCGATGCCTTTATCCAAAAAATGCGGTCGGCGAACTAACCTCTTCAGGCAGCGAGCAAATCTTCCGCTGACAAACCGTCAGGAAGGCGCGGCTGCAGACGGCCGCCGATCTGGATCGGCTCGACCCTACCTGCCAATCCCTCGGCATTTGTGTCGACCATGAGCCCACAAATGGTCGCCTCGCCGCCGGCGGCCTCCAGCCGTCCTGAGCCCATTTTGCGGGTGAACCGATTGAGCGGCTCGACCTTATCCATGCCGATCACCGAATCGTAATCGCCGCACATCCCCGCATCCGATTGGTAGGCAGTGCCGTGCACCATGATGTGGCAATCGGCAGTTGGGACATGGGTGTGGGTGCCCACAATGAGGCTCGCGCGCCCGTCGAAATAATGGCCGAACGCCATCTTCTCGGAGGTCGCCTCGGCATGAAAATCGATCAACACCGCATCCACCGCCGTTCCGAGGGGGTGATCGTCCAGTACCGCCGACACCATGCGGAACGGATCGTCGAGCGGGTCCATGAAAAGCCGTCCCATGGCATTGATCACGAGCACGCGATGACCGGTCTGCGTGGTCGCAATAACCCATCCCTTTCCAGGGAGTTCGGACGGATAATTCAGAGGACGAATGAGCCTTTCCTCCCGGTCGATCACCGGCATAATATCCTTTTGATCCCAGACGTGATTGCCTGTCGTGATCACGTCCGTGCCCGCCTCAAAAAGCTCATGCACGATCTTCTCGGTAATGCCAAAGCCCCCGGCCGCGTTCTCGCCATTGGTCACGATCAGATCGGGCTTTAGGGCGCGCTTGAGCCTCGGGCCCCAATGGCCAATGGCAACGCGCCCCGCCCTGCCGACCACATCGCCTAAAAACACCACTCGCATTTGCTTGCCTGCCTTTCCTCAGCTCCCCTTGCGCTCAAGGACATAAAACGCGTTTTTCAGTGACGATGCCATCGAGCGTCTGATCATGGGGACCCGGCCACACGGTCTCGACCCGTTGTCCCTCAAAGGCCCAGCCGATAGCCGTGACCGAGCCCTCTGCACGCAGCCGCTCTAAGGTTCGATCGTAATATCCACCGCCATACCCAAGCCTTTGCCCCGATTGGTCAAATGCGAGAAGCGGCACAATCACAAGCGCCGGCGTGACGAGAGGCTGCTCGTCACGGGGCTCTTGAACGCCAAATGCGCCCCGGCGCAACCGGTCCCCGTCCGCATAGGCCCGAAAGGCCAAGGGCGCATCGGGCGCAACGACGACAGGCAACGACAACTGCATCCCCTGCGCGGCCAGCAACGCCCCGAGCGGCAGGGGTGAGAGTTCTCCCCGGAGCGGCACATAGAGCGCAACAGGTCCCGGCGCCGGTGGCACCAAAGCGGAGGCGAGGGAGACAAGACGCTCGCTCGCCGCTTGCGATGCTGCTGATCTTTCTTCAGCGGGAAGGGCTTGGCGCCAGGCCTTCATGCGTTTTCGCAGGGCGGTGCGCCGCGCCGCGATGTCTACCGCGTCCGTGGGCATGATCGTCACAGCCATACAATGGCAAAATCGGCGTGGGACCGCGAAAGCCGTCGGAGAAGAGATTCCTCATGGGCCTGCAACGCAGGTGGGCGCCGCGTGAAACAGGCCACGGCCCATCTCAGAGACAGCTCCCGATGAGGAATGGTACGGCCCCGGGGAATCAGTCTCCTAACGCGCTTCGCAGTCCCGCCACCCACAACTTAGGAAGCTGACAGCGCCGCGGCAATCTCCTCAAGCGAGGCCGCCGTCTCATCAAGGAGGTCTGCCATATCGCTTTCAAGCGACGCGAGCTCGGCCGATCCGTCTGACGCGGCCGGAACGGACGTTTTCTGGGCGCGCATTTCGGCGACCTGTCGTTCGAGCCGCACGGCATTTTCTCGGGATTCTTGCAGCTCATCGGCGATCAACAACCCGGCCATGAGCAGAAAATGCGAATCAGTCGTCTGTCCAAGGCCCTTCACAAGGTGCATCACCTTCTCGTTGAGGAGCTTGGAGAGATAGACGATCCGATCTTCCTGCCCGTCATCGCAGGCGACCTTGTATGTCCGATTGTTGATTGTCAGGGTGACCTGCCCCATCCCACATCCCTTGTCTGCCTGCGGCCCGATTAGGTTTCGAGCACGGTGCGAACCTCTTCGATGGCTCGGTCGATCTCGCCGCCAAGATCGCGCGCAAGCTTTTCCAGGGCCTCGTTTTGGCGGACAAGCTCATCCCGCTCACGGGTCAAGTCAGCGATCACCGCGCCCTGGTCACCCTCCTCAACCGCAGCTTCGCCTGGGGACGCGGCTTTGGCCGCCAAGCGGGACTGCGCGCCCTCCGCCTCCTCGCGAACGTGGGTCAGCGCGCGGCTTAATCGTAAACGGCTTTCCTCAAGGCGGCTCATTGGGCGGCAGACCGAAATTGGTTGAAGGGACCCATGGGGGTGACCGGCACGGGCGGCCCGGGTTGAAGAACGACGCGAAGCGCGCCGGGCCCGTTGATGCCCCATGGGATGAATTGGTCCTAACGGCGTGAAGAGTGGGAGGGATCGCCCAACCCGTCAAGCATCTCGCGCGCGTGGCTCCCCCCTACTAGGGCCAAACGTCCCGGTCCATGGCGAGGCCTTGACGCGTTTTCGGCCCGGGTTCATTAATGCGGCCGATTTCAGCAGGCGCTCGGCCTTCTGACCCCTAATTTCGTTCCAGACTTTCGGTCGGCCTCGCCTGCACGCAGGTGGCCCCCATCGACACAGATGGCCGCGCGGCAGGCGCCCCCCGGAAGCCCAATGCCGTGCGGACCGATCCATGAGCGAAGCCCAGGCGCAAAATCAGACCTCCCTAATGGATATGGCGAACGCGGTGCGCTTCCTGTCCATGGACGCTGTGGAGGAAGCCAAAAGCGGCCATCCCGGCATGCCCATGGGCGTGGCGGATGTCGCGACCGTTCTCTTCACGAAATTTCTTAAATTCGATCCGGACAACCCGGATTGGGCAGACCGGGACCGCTTTGTGTTATCGGCCGGCCACGGATCGATGCTGCTTTATTCGATCTTGCATCTCCTCGGCTATCCCGACCTCACGATCGAGGACATTCGCAAGTTTCGCAAATGGGGCTCAAAAACCGCCGGGCATCCCGAATTCGGGGAGGCGCCGGGCATCGAGACCACAACCGGGCCCTTGGGCCAGGGCCTTGCCAATGCGGTCGGGTTTGCGTTGGCCGAGCGGATGCTCAATGCCCGCTTCGGCGATGAGATTGTCGATCACTACACCTATGTCATCGCCTCGGACGGCGATCTTATGGAGGGGATCAGCCACGAGGCGATCAGCCTGGCGGGCCACCTCAAGCTCAACCGCTTGATTGTGCTTTTCGATGACAATGGGGTGACCATCGATGGCCCGGCCTCGTTGTCTGAGACCGGCGACCAGATGAAGCGGTTCGAAGCGGCCGGGTGGGAAGTCACGCGGGTCGATGGCCATTCCCATATCCAAATCGAGGCTGCGATCCGCGCCGCGCTCTCTCTGTCCTCTGACAAACCGTCGATGATCGCGTGCCGCACCCGCATCGGCTTTGGCAGTCCGAAAAAAGAAGGCAAGGCCGCCAGCCACGGGGCGCCGCTGGGCGCTGAGGAAATTGCCGCGGCGCGCCAACGCCTTGGTTGGAGCTACCCCCCGTTTGAAATCCCCTCCCCAGTTCTTGATGCCTGGCGCCAGGCCGGACAGCGCTCGCGCGGCCAACGGCTTGAGTGGGAGGCCCGGCTGAAAGACGCAGACCCCGCGCGGCGCAAAGATTTTTTGCATTTTGTTTCGGGTGACTTGCCAGTCGACCTTGGCGAAAAACTGAATGCCTTTAAGCAGGATTTGATCGCCAGCCCGCCGGCAATCGCGACCCGGGTCGCCTCCCACAAGGTGCTGTCGGTGATCAACGATGTGGTGCCCAACACCATCGGCGGTTCGGCGGACCTCACCGGCTCGAACAACACGTTTACGCCAGGTCACGAAATCGTAAAGCGCGGCGATTACGGCGGGCGATACCTCCATTACGGTATTCGTGAGCACGGCATGGCGGCGCTCATGAACGGCATGGCTTTGCATCGCGGCTTTATTCCGTATTCGGGCACGTTCCTGGTGTTCTCGGATTATTGCCGTCCTTCCATCCGGCTGGCCGCGTTGATGCGCCAGCGGGTCATTCATGTGATGACCCATGACAGCATCGGTCTGGGGGAGGATGGGCCCACCCACCAACCGGTCGAGCATTTGGCCGCCTTGCGCGCCATCCCCAATGTCAACGTCTTCCGGCCCGCGGATGCGGTTGAAACAGCCGAATGCTGGGAGCTGGCCTTGGCCACCGAAACAACGCCAAGCGTGCTTGCCCTGACACGCCAAGCGGTGCAACCAGTTCGTCTCACCCATGCGAGCGAAAATCTGAGTGCGAAGGGCGGTTACGAGTTGTTTGCCGCCGAGGCTGGAACAGCCAAGGTGAGCCTTTTTGCAACGGGCTCGGAGGTTGGCATCGCGGTTGCAGCCCGCGAGATATTGCAGGCAGAGGGTGTGCCGACTCGGGTCGTCTCCCTGCCCTGCTTTGAGCTGTTCATGGCTCAATCTGAGGACTATCGCGCGGCCACAATTGGCGAGGCGCCGGTACGGATCGGCGTTGAGGCCGCAATCGCGCAAGGATGGAACCGGGTGCTTGGGGACACAGGATCCTTCATCGGCATGCAGGGCTTTGGAGCCAGTGCGCCTTACACAGACCTTTATCATCATTTCGGCATTACACCGGAAGCAGTTGCAAGCGAGGCACGCCATCGTCTGCACACGGCGCCGGCTTAATCGAACGCCAGGAGGCACATCATGACCGTACGGGTTGCGATCAATGGGTTTGGACGGATTGGCAGGCTTGTGCTGCGCTCGATCCTTGAGCACGACCGCAAAGACATCGAAATCGTGGCCATCAACGATCTCGGCCCGGTCGACACAAACGCCCATCTTCTCGAGTTCGATTCAGTGCACGGACGCCTCAAATCGGGAGTCATTGTGGACGGTGAGACCATCAATGCCGGCACCGGCCCGATTAAAGTCACCGCGATCCGCGATCCCAAAAGCCTGCCCTGGCAGGATCTTGGCGTCGATGTCGTCATGGAATGCACCGGCATCTTTGCCGACAAAGAAAAAGCCTCCCTGCACCTGGAGGCGGGTGCCAAGCGCGTGCTGGTCTCCGCGCCGGCCAAGAACGCCGACAAGACCATCGTTTATGGCGTGAATCACGCTGACTTAACGGCCAACGATATCGTGGTGTCGAACGCCTCATGCACCACCAATTGCTTGGCGCCGGTTGCCTTTGTCCTCAATAAAGCAGTGGGCATCGAGCGCGGCTATATGACGACGGTGCACGCCTATACCGGCGACCAACCGACCCTCGATACGATGCACAAAGACCTTTACCGCGCGCGGGCGGCCAGCCTGTCGATGATCCCGACCTCCACTGGCGCCGCCAAGGCCGTTGGCTTGGTGTTGCCGGAGCTTGCAGGCAAGCTTGACGGCTCGGCAATCCGTGTGCCGACACCCAATGTGTCGATGATCGATCTTGTCTTCACCCCGGGCCGTGAGACGACCGCCGAGGAGATTAATGCCGCGATCATTGAGGCCGCGGATGGACCGCTGAAGGGTGTGCTTGGCTATTCAGACAAACCCTTGGTGTCCATGGACCTCAACCATGATCCGCACTCCTCCACCTTTGCCCTGCCGCAAACCCAGGTCATTGAGGGCAATCTTGTGCGTGTGCTGAGCTGGTACGACAATGAGTGGGGCTTTTCGACCCGCATGGCCGATACCGCCGTTGCCATGGGCAAATTGATCTGACCTCGCCCGCTAGCGGCATCACAGCGCAGAGCGAGGAAGCAAGGGCTCCCCATGACCTTTAAAACGCTTGACCAAGTGGACGTTGCGGGCAAGCGGGTGCTGGTGCGCGTCGATCTCAATGTGCCCATGGCCGAGGGCGCCGTCACCGACGCGACCCGGATCGAGCGCTCGGCAGGCACACTGACCGAGCTTGCGGGCAAGGGCGCACGGGTTCTCCTTCTTTCGCATTTCGGTCGCCCGAAGGGCGTGCCCGTGCCGGAGATGTCGCTCGCACCAGTCGCCAAGGCAGTCAGCGAGATCTTAAAGCGCGATTTGACCTTTGCCGAAGACTGCATTGGCGCGGCCGCAGAGCGGGCAGTCGATGCCCTTAGGCCTGGCCAAATCTTGGTGCTTGAAAATACGCGATTTCATCCGGGTGAAGAGAAAAACGATCCGGACTTTGCTGGCGCCCTTGCCCGCCTCGGCGATCTTTATGTCAACGATGCCTTTTCGGCCGCCCACCGCGCCCACGCCTCGACCGAAGGGCTTGCCCGCGCGCTTCCCGCTGCAGCAGGCCGGGCGATGGAGGCCGAGCTGAAAGCCCTTGCCGGCGTTCTAACCGATCCGGTGCGCCCCGTCGCGGCCGTGATCGGCGGGGCTAAGGTTTCCTCAAAGCTCGATCTTTTGCAAAACCTCGTCACCAAGGTCGATTACCTTATCATTGGCGGCGGCATGGCGAATACGTTTCTCGCCGCCCAGGGGAAGGCCGTGGGCAAATCGCTTTGCGAGCACGATCTGGCGGACACGGCCCGGGCAATTCTCGCCGCCGCGGACAAGGCCGGGTGCGCGATTGTTTTGCCGACAGACGTGGTGGTGGCAAAAGAGTTCAAAGCCATGGCACCCAACCGCACCGTCTCAGTCGATGCGGTGGGCCCGGAAGAGATGATCCTCGATATCGGGCCGGACAGCCTTGCAGCGCTCGGCGGCCGCTTTGAAACAGCCAAGACCCTTGTCTGGAATGGCCCGCTCGGGGCCTTTGAAACCCCCCCCTTCGATCAGGGCACGATGACGGCGGCCCGCCAGGTGGCGATGCTGACAAAAATCGGCGAATTGACCTCGGTCGCGGGGGGCGGCGACACCCTGGCCGCACTGAACGAGGCTGGGGCGGCTGAGGATTTTAGTTATGTCTCAACCGCCGGAGGGGCGTTTCTCGAATGGCTTGAGGGAAAAGACTTGCCCGGCGTAAGGGCCCTTATCGAGGCGGCGTAAACCGGCTCGTAACGGTTGCCATGTGGGGATGATCGGCGGGGCGGCAGGGGCTGCCTCCATTGTGAATGAGGGAAGACGATGGGCGAAACACTGGAATCGATCGCACAAAAAATGGTGGCCCGCGGCAAAGGCATTCTGGCTGCGGATGAGAGTTCAGGGACCATCAAAAAGCGCTTCGATGCCATCGGCGTCGAGAGCACGGAAGAAAACCGCCGGGACTACCGCGAGCTTATGTTTCGCACCAAAGAGGCCATGGAGAATTACATCTCTGGCGTCATCCTCTTTGATGAAACGATCCGGCAAAAGGCCGCCGACGGAACACCGCTTGTGACACTGATCTCCGATGCCGGTTCGGTGCCGGGCATTAAAGTGGACATGGGCGCTAACGACCTCGCCGGCGCGCCGGGCGAAAAGGTGACTGAGGGCCTTGACGGGCTCCGCGAGCGCCTGGCCGAATATCACGCCCTTGGCGCGCGCTTTGCCAAATGGCGCGGCGTCATCGACATCGCCGATGGGATCCCCAGCCAATATGGCATCGAGGCCAACACCCATGCGCTTGCCCGGTATGCAGCGCTTTGCCAAGAAGCCGGCATCGTGCCGATTGTTGAGCCTGAGGTGTTGATGGATGGCGGCCATGACATCGATCGCTGCTTTGAGGTAACCGAGGCCGTCCTAACCCAGCTCTACCGCGATCTTTACGTGCACCGCGTTGTGCTTGAGGGCTCAGTCCTGAAACCAAACATGGTCATTGCGGGGAAGAAATCCGGCAAACAGGCCGGCATTGAGGAGGTCGCTGAGAAGACCGTCAAATGCCTCAAACGCACCGTCCCCTCGGCAGTGCCGGGTGTGGTGTTTCTCTCAGGCGGTCAATCGGATGAGGACGCCACCGCCCACCTCAATGCCATGAACGCGGCCTACGATATGCCTTGGGCACTCAGCTTCTCGTATGGTCGGGCGCTGCAAGCCGCGCCGCAAAAGGCGTGGAGCGGCTCCGGTGCAAATGTGCCAGCCGCGCAAGCTGCATTTGCCCATCGCGCGCGGATGAATTCCCTTGCCGCAATAGGCGAGTGGAACACGGGCCTTGAAAAAGCCGCTTAAGGCGTCTTTGTTTCCCGGTCGCGCTACCCGACTTTCCCCTGGTCGGGCCGCCTGCCTCTCTCCCCCGCGCGCGGCGGGCGGCAGCCGCTAGACCGCCGATGCCTTGTCGCCCCAAGCCCGGCCGCCTATTGTCTGGCGTGATTTGCGCCGATGTCCGGCGCGCCTTCCCATTAGGACCCCCCAAATGACGCGATTGAACGATGAGTCCGACACGGAAAAACCCCAAAGCGCAGGGGGCCTCATAGAAAAAGCCCTCCTTGATGCGCGGACCGTGATGGTCACCGGCGAGGTGAACGACAAAATGGCCCGGTCAGTGACCGCCCAATTGCTGGCACTTGCCGAGATCTCCGACGACCCAATCACGGTGATCGTCTCCTCGCCCGGCGGTCACGTGGAATCGGGCGACATGATCCACGATATGATCAAATTTGTAGGCCCCAAGGTCCGCATGCTGGGCACCGGTTGGGTCGCGAGCGCCGGCGCCCTTATTTTCTGCGCGGCCGAACCCCAGGACCGGTATTGCCTGCCGAATACGCGGTTTTTGCTGCACGAGCCACGCGGCGGCATCGGCGGCACCGCGAGCGATGTGGAGATCCAAGCCCGTGAGGTCATTCGCATGCGCAGCCGGCTGAACAAGATTTTCGCCGAGGCCACCGGCCAACCGCTCGAGCGGATCGAAAAAGACGTCGAGCGCGATTATTGGATGCTTGCGGACGATGCGATCGCCTATGGCCTCGTCAACAAAATCGTCCACAAGGCCAAAGACCTGAAATAGCGCCCAGCGCATGAGGGGCGAAAGCGCCGCTCGGGCGTCACTGGGGGGCGCCACTGGGCCCCCACCCGCGCCTCACTCGCCCGCTTGCGTGAAGCGGATCGGTTGGGCGTCAAGGCGGGGGGCGATCTCCCCCTCCCACATTGCCGTCTGCCCGCGGATTATCGTGCCCATTGGCCAGCCGGTCACCTCCCGCCCCTCAAACGGCGACCACCCGCTACGGCTTTCTACCCAGTCGCGGGTAATGGTGCGCTTGACGCGCAAATCGACCACCGTAAAGTCCGCGTCATATCCTTCCACGATGCGGCCCTTGCCGATCGTTCCGAAGACGGGTTCCAAATTATGGGCCGTCAAGGCAACGAATTGCGCCAACGTCAGCCGCCCCGCGGACACATGAT
>JBCDJA010000034.1:0-11422 GCA_038748465.1 Pseudomonadota bacterium | reverse complement strand
CGCGAGCACGACGTCGTAAAGCCCGGCGGTCACCAGGGTGCAAGCCTGCTGAAAGGCGGTTGAGGCAGTTGCGCAAGCATTCTCGACATTGACGACGGGGATTTTATTGATCCCCAAGTCGCGCAGGATGATTTGCCCAGGAACGCACACCTGCCCGGTGACAACGCTTGCCGCGGCCGTTCCCATCCAAGCCGCTTCGATGCGCCTCGCGTCTATCTCCGCGTCTTTAATCGCAGCCTCGATTGCCTCGATCGCTAGGGATTTGAGCCCCCGAGTCACATGTTTGCCGAACCGGGTCATCCCAACGCCGGCAATATAGGCGTTTTGCTTCATCGTTTTGCCTGCCTCAGAGGACGTCCCCCTAGATGGGCGCCCAGATTACGGCTTTTACCCACGCCGCGGCGGTGTCCCTGCCGTGCCTTGCCATAGGGTCAACACGCAGCTTGGACGGGGATCGCGCCGGAGGCTCCCCTCAGTTTGGGGGGACCGCGAGCCAGAGCACGCATTGGGGAGGGCATGTGGCGCGTGATCGAGGCATGAGAACAAAGGCCGGCGAGTGAGCGAGCCCGCGCCCGCCCCGGCACGCGCGCACAAAAAAGCCGCCGGCAAGCGGCGGCTCTCCTGTGGTTCAAGCCGGGCTGATCACCCGCTCAAATCGAAGCATTCTTGCGCCAAAGCCAAGCTCTGCTCGTTGGTTGCGGCAATCCGGTCCTCGTATTTCGCGTTTGAAAAAACGTCCGCGAGGTTTGCCATCAGCGCATCATCGCCGGCCGCGCCGTCAACCATGCATTTGCAGCCCGGCTCGACCGTATCGGCGGCAACGCTTGCCGGCACGGTGTCATCGGCGGTCACCACACTCACACATTGCTCATACACATCGGCAGCTGCCGGCCCGGCCAAAAACAACAAGGCTGCGGCTGTTCCCACCATCAGTTTCTTCATGGATTGTCCCTCATTCGCTTGCGATCCGATGAGGATCGCGATGGCTCCCAATGCGGCGAGGGTGCCTTGATCAGCCCCTGCCACGATTATCAGCCTAGTGAATGATGCGATGCAGCATGAAGAACAATTTTCGGACATGCATTGCTTTGGCGCATCAGGCCACAGGATGCGGCGGGCCAGACGCCTCCTAAGGCGAGGCCAGCGAAAGGAAGACGAATGCCCCATTCCTATACGGACCTATACGGATTGGTTGTCGGGGCTGGATGCCGGGCGCACCCACCAACACTCCCTTGCCCCAGGCCCGCGAAAACACAAGGATTTCCTAGGGTTTGCCTCCAAGCCCCCTGTTCAGGGGCGCGTCTTACTGCTAGTCAGACAGCGCGTCTGCCGTGCGCCGCAACCGGCCCCCTCAACGGGGCACGGTGCAGCCCTATCGTTGAGGCAGACAACCGGAGACCATTGCTAAAGACTTATAAAGGTGGACCATCCTTCGCTCCGAGGGGCTCGAATAGGGCCCGAGGCGAGCAAAGGCCGATCCAAGTCGAATTCCATGGACGTCGCAATTTCTACCCTGCTTTCCCCGATCATCTTGTTTTTCATGCTTGGGATGGGGGCGGCCCTGCTCCGCTCACAGATGAGCGTCCCGGAAGCCTTTGGCAAAGGCCTGGCGATTTATTTGATGATGGCCATCGGCCTCAAGGGCGGCGTGGAGATGGCCAAAAGCCCCCTCACCCTCGATGTCGCTTTGGTGTTTCTCGCCGGCATTGTGTTGTCATTTTTGATCCCGTTTGTCGCCTACACATTGCTGCGCCTCACAAGCAAACTCGACGCGACCAATGCCGCCGCCGCTGCAGCCCATTACGGCTCGATTTCCATCGTTACCTTTGTGGCTGCAACAGAGGCAGTGGAACTCTCGGGGCTCTTGGGCTCGGGGCACCTGGTGGCGGTCGCGGCCCTCATGGAAACGCCGGCGATTGTCAGCGCGCTACTTTTGGCCCAACTCGGCAAGTCGCCCGGCGCTTCGGAGGAGGCACCGGTTGCCGGCTCGGCCCGCGGCGAACTTGTCGAAGAAGTGCTGCTCAATGCCTCGGTCGTCGTTCTTGTCGGGGCGCTGATTATCGGCTGGATTGCCGGTGAGGCCGGCACGGAACGGGTAAGACCGTTTTTTGTCGAGCCGTTTCAGGGTGTGCTCTGCTTATTCTTGCTTGATATGGGACTGTCGGCGGGCCGGGGCCTGCGCGAGGGCTGGCGGCAGCTCGATCTGGGGACGATTTTGTTCGGGCTTTATATGCCGCTCGTTTCCGCTCTCATTGCCGCGTTCTTTTGCCTCTTGCTCCCGATCAATTCCGGGGATGCGGCCCTGCTCATCACCCTTTCCGCATCGGCCTCTTACATCGCCGTGCCCGCCGCAATGCGCCTGGCCCTTCCCAAAGCCAAGCCGTCGATCTACCTCACCCTGTCCTTAGGCATCACCTTCCCCTTCAACGTGACGGTCGGGCTGCCCATCTATATTTTTCTCGGCAACCTCGTGGCAGGCTAACACCCGCCCCGCGGCACACAGGCCAAAAACCCCGTGCCGTTTTTTAGGCGATGCAAATCGATTGCGACCGACCGCAGCCGCATCGGCCCTTTAGGAGAGCGCCCTATGCATACCCGCCTTCGGATGGAACTCATCATTGAGCGGATGGCCTACAAACGGGCCGGCCGTATCCTCGAGGCTGCCGGCATGACGGGCTATACGGTTCTGCCGGCCATGGCAGGGTTTGGGCGCGGCAACCATTGGCGGCGCGATACGGACATCTCCACAAGCACCGACATGGTGGTCATGATTTCAATCGGCGATAAGGAGCGGATTGACGCGTGCCTCAAGGAGATCGAGCAATTGCTGGGCGAGCATATTGGGCTGATCAGCGTGTCGGATGTGCAGATCCTGCGGCCCGAGCGCTTCTAGAAAGAGGGTCAGGCGGACCTCGCGCTGGGCCAGGCCCGGGTCTCTTGCCGCTTGAATTTCCCTCGGCGATGCGCCGTTGCGCGGTTTATTTGCTTGGCCGCGCGCCCTATCCCGGTCGCGGGCTAGAGCACCTTGTCGTTTAGATCGAGCCCGGCGACGCTGAAGCCTCGCTTGAGGTCGTTGACGTGCTTCAGCATCCACTCGGCCGCCTTGTCCCCATCACCCTTGCTAAGCGCTTCGATGATCATGGCCTGGGCATCGCGGATCCGCCGGGTCGCGCGGGGCGCCCGCCCGAGGACCAGCCGGAGCGGCGGCGCAATCAGCATATTGAGGGATTGCAGGGTCACGAGGAGCACGTCGTTATCCGTACACTCCGCAACCCGCTGGAAGAACCCGACGGCAAGTTCCACGAGTTTTTCATGATCGTCCGCATCAAGCGTGTCAAAGGCGGCATGGGCAGCCTCAAACGCCTCGATTTGCTCCTCGGTGCAGCGGGAGGCGGCAAGCCGCGCTGCCTCTGGCTCCACAAGGACCAGGGTTTCCCATACATCGATGAAGGTCACGCCTTGATGGGCAAGGGACCGGCTGGCCCGCTGGGCTACCGATCCGGCCTCTGGCCTGCACACAATCAGGCGCTTGGCAGCACCCCGTTCAACAAGGCCGGCCTCCTCAAGCTGGCGGATGCCCTCTCGCACGGTCGATCGGTTGAGCCCAAACTGATTTGAAAGCTCCCCCTCCGTGGGAAGGGACGCGCCCGGCTCCAGCCGACCGGCAAGGATATCCGCCTCGATGGTCCGAAAGACCTTGAGATAGGCAGGTTCCTTTGCGATCGGCTCGAAGCGATGGTTCATGCGGTCATCTCAAACAATTGGCGCCCGATCAGCATACGGCGGATCTCTTGGGTGCCGCCGCCGATCTCATAGAGTTTAGCATCGCGCAAGATTCGGCCCACAGGATACTCGTTAATGTACCCGTTTCCGCCCAGAATTTGAATGGCTTCAAGGGCCATCTGGGTCGCCCGCTCGGACGCGAAGAGGCAGCACCCTGCCGCATCCTGGCGGGTGGTCTCACCCCGATCGCAGGCCGCCGCCGCAGCGTAAACATAGGCTTTTGCTGCATTCATTTGAGAATACATGTCGGCAATCTTGCCTTGAATGAGCTGAAACTTGCCAATCGGCTCGCCAAACTGTTTGCGCTCGTGGATATAGGGCAACACCACATCCATGCAGGACTGCATCAGGCCAACAGCGCCGCCGGCCAGCACCACCCGCTCATAATCGAGCCCGCTCATCAGTACCCGGACACCCTTATTCAGTTGTCCCAGAACGTTTTCCTCGGGCACTTCGCAGTCTTCAAACACCAGCTCACAGGTGTTCGAGCCGCGCATTCCAAGCTTGTCGAGCTTTTGCGCCGTCGAAAAACCCTTAAATCCCTTTTCAATGATGAAGGCCGTAATGCCCCGCGATCCGGCCTCGGGATCGGTCTTGGCATAGACCACCAAGGTGTCCGCATCAGGCCCATTGGTAATCCAGAACTTATTGCCGTTCAGAATATATCGATCGCCCTTCTTTTCGGCGCGCAGCTTCATTGACACCACATCGCTGCCGGAGCCGGGCTCTGACATCGCAAGGGCGCCGATATGCTCCCCGGTCAGGAGCTTTGGCAGGTATTTCTCTTTCTGCTCCGGTGTGCCGTTCAGGCGGAGCTGGTTGACGCACAAATTTGAGTGGGCGCCATAGCTTAGCGCCACCGAGCCGGAGGCCCGGGAAATCTCTTCAATCACCACCGTGTGGGCGAGATATCCGAGATTGGCGCCGCCATACTTTTCCTCCACCGTCACGCCCAGCAATCCGAGCTCCCCAAACCGCTTCCACAAATGCATGGGAAACTCATTGGACTCGTCGATCTCGGCAGCCAGGGGCGCAATTTCAGCAGCCGCGAATTTCGTGACCATGTCGCGCAATTCCTCGATCATCGGATCGAGCCCAAAGCGCATGAAACCGGACGTCGAAATCGGCATGGCGTGATAATTCATGGGTGTCTCCCTTGAGTAGGGCCCTGCGCAGCCCCTTGCACCGTCTAACCGGCGTGGTGATTGTCCGAGAGCGCGGATAAGCAACTCTTAATGGGCCTGCCAAAACCCAGCCCAAGAACCCTACGTCATCTTACGTTGTCCGACAACCCGATAATATGATAAAGGGCTCATCCGACGAGAAAAGAGAGGAAAAGAAACGTCCATGCCAGCCATCGGCACCCCCCTAAACGGGCGCGATCCTGCGGCCCAAACAAACGCTGAGGCCATGCGCGGCGGCGTGACAGAGCTGCGCCAGCGGATGCACACGGTGCTCGGCGGCGGCGGCGAGCGCGCCCAAGCTCGCCATGTGGACCGCGGGAAGCTGCTCCCTCGCGAGCGGGTGAACCTTCTGCTCGACCCGGCAACGCCTTTCTTGGAGCTGTCGCAGTTTGCAGCCTGGGACATGTATGGCGGCGGCGTTGCCGGCGCCGGCGTGATCACCGGGATCGGCCGGGTCTCCGGCGTCGAATGCATGATCGTCGCGAACGATCCCACCGTGAAGGGCGGCACCTACCACCCCGAATCGGTCAAAAAACACCTCCGCGCCCAGGAAATCGCCCGCGAAAACCGGTTGCCCTGTCTTTATCTCGTTGAAAGCGGCGGGGCGTTTTTGCCGAAACAGGCTGAGATTTTCCCCGACAAGGAGCATTTTGGCCGGATCTTTTACAATCAAGCGACCCTCTCGGCTGCGGGCATCCCGCAAATTGCCGTCGTGCATGGCTCATCAACGGCGGGCGGGGCCTATGTGCCGGCGATGAGCGATGAAACCGTCATCGTCAAGAATCAGGGCACGATATTTTTAGGCGGCCCGCCGCTTGTAAAGGCCGCCACCGGCGAGGTGGTAACAGCCGAAGAATTGGGCGGCGCGGATGTGCATTCGCGCGAGAGCGGCGTGACCGATCATTACGCCGAAAACGACGCCCACGCCCTGGGGATTGCCCGGCGGATCGTCAGCCGGCTGAACTGGCGCAAGCTTGGCCGGCTTGAGGTCGCGCCCCCGCAAGCCCCCCTTTATCCGCCGGAGGACATTTACAGCATCGTCGAGGCCGATCCGCGCAAGCCCTACGACATCCGCGAGATCATCGCCCGCATGGTCGATGGATCGGAGTTTGACGAATTCAAACGACTTTACGGGACGACCCTCGTGTGCGGATTTGCCAGGCTCAACGGATATCCCATTGGTATTTTGGGCAATAACGGCATTTTGTTCTCAGACAGCTCGGTTAAAGGCGCCCATTTTGTGGAGTTGTGCTGCCAACGCGGCATCCCCATCCTCTTTCTGCAGAACATCACGGGGTTCATGGTCGGCAAAAAAGCCGAAAGCGGCGGCATTGCCAAGCATGGCGCCAAATTGGTGACCGCAGTGGCCTGCGCCAATGTGCCTAAATTCACCGTCATCGTCGGCGGCAGTTACGGCGCCGGCAATTACGGCATGTGCGGTCGCGCCTATAGCCCGCGGTTTCTCTTTATGTGGCCCAATGCCCGCATTTCGGTGATGGGCGGTGAGCAGGCCGCAAGCGTTCTCGCCACCGTGAAACGCGATGGGTTGGAGGCCAAGGGTGAGGTGTGGGACGCCGCCGAGGAGGACGCCTTCAAGGCCGGCATCCGCGACACCTACGAAGAGCAAGGCTCGCCCTATTACTCCTCCGCCCGCCTTTGGGACGATGGAATTATCGACCCCGCCGATACCCGCACCGTTCTTGCGCTTTGCCTTTCTGCCGCCCTCAACGCGCCCATCGAGCCAACGCGTTTTGGCGTCTTCCGGATGTAACCTTATGACCGACACACTGTATCTCGTTGACAAACAGGGCGATGGCACGACCCGCCTAACCCTCAACCGTCCGGACATCCACAACGCCTTCGATGACGCGCTCATCGCCGCGCTGACCGAAACGCTGGCCGACCTGGCCGCAGACCCCTCCGTGCGGGTCCTTGTTCTGACCGGCGCTGGCAAGAGCTTTTCTGCCGGCGCCGATCTTGGCTGGATGCGCCGCATGGCCGAGGCCGATGAGGAGACCAACCGGCTCGATGCCCTTGCCCTCGCCGGCCTGATGCATCGGCTCAACGATTTTCCAAAGCCCACCGTGGCGCTGGTGAACGGGGCTGCGATCGGCGGCGGGGTCGGCCTTGTTGCCTGCTGCGATATCGCCATCGCGTCGGCCTCTGCCGTCTTTGCTTTGTCCGAGGTACGCCTTGGTCTCATGCCGGCGGCGATCTCGCCCTTTGTTTTGGCGGCAATCGGCGAGCGCGCCGCCCGGCGGTATTTTCTGACCGCTGAGCGGTTTGATGCGGGCGAGGCAAAACGGATCGGGCTGGTGCATGACACAGCCCCTGCCGATGCCCTCGAGGCCGCGGGCGCGCAGGTCGTGCACGGGCTCTTGAAAGCTGGGCCAAACGCGCTTGCCGCCTGCAAAACGCTTATCCACGACATGGGCAATGCCCCCATCGATCGCTCGACCCTCGAAGAGACGGCAAAACGCATTGCGGCCTTGCGCGCATCCCCTGAAGGGCGTGAGGGGATCGGCGCCTTTTTAGAGAAGCGAAGCCCCGCTTGGATCGGGAGGTAAGCCTGTGTTTGCCCGCATCCTAATTGCCAATCGCGGCGAGATCGCCTGCCGTGTTATCCGGACCGCGCGGGATATGGGCCTTGAGACGGTCGCCATTTATTCCGTTGCCGACCGGGGCGCCCGGCATGTGACGGAAGCTGACGAAGCTGTGCTCATCGATGCCGGATCCCCGCTGCAATCTTATCTCGATATCGACAAAATCATCGCCGCCGCCGAGCGAACCGGGGCGCAAGCCATTCATCCCGGCTATGGTTTCCTGTCGGAAAATCCGAATTTTGCCCAAGCCTGCGCGGATGCGGGATTGACCTTTATTGGGCCGCGCCCCGAAACCATCACGGCCATGGGCCTTAAGGACCGGGCCAAAGACCTGATGCACGAGGCCGGTGTGCCCATCACGCCGGGCTATCAGGGGGCCGATCAATCCCTCGAGGCGTTCGAGGCCGCCGCAAAGGATATCGGCTATCCTGTCCTTCTCAAGGCCGCCGCCGGGGGTGGCGGTAAGGGCATGCGGCGGGTCGACGATGCCGCGGAGATGGCACCCGCCCTAGAGGCCGCCCAGCGGGAGGCGCAATCGGCCTTCGGCGATGACACCATGCTGATGGAAAAGTTCGTCAGCCCCGCCCGTCATGTCGAGGTACAGATTGTCGGCGACAGCCACGGAACCGTCGTCCACCTGTTCGAGCGCGATTGCTCGCTCCAACGGCGCCATCAAAAAGTGATCGAGGAGGCCCCCGCCCCGCATCTGCCGGCCGCTGTCCGCGCACGCCTTTTTGAGGCTGCGGTCAACGCGGCCAAGGCCATCGGCTATGTGGGCGCCGGCACCGTTGAGTTCCTCTATGACGGCGCCGATGATGTGTACTTCATGGAGATGAATACCCGCCTTCAGGTCGAACATCCGGTGACGGAGCTTATCACCGGTATCGATCTCGTGGAATGGCAAGTGCGGATTGCCGCCGGCGAGCGTCTGCCCCTTGCCCAGGCTGATATCAAGGCCAACGGCTGGGCCGTTGAGGCGAGGATCTGCGCTGAGGACCCTGCCCGGGATTTCTTTCCCGCGACCGGCACCCTCTCGCGACTGGTGTTGCCGGAGGGGCGCCACATCCGGATCGATTCAGGCCTCCTTGAAGGCAACGAGATCTCCGCCCATTACGATCCGATGATCTTGAAGCTGATTGTCTGGGGCACCGATCGAGAAGCCGCCTTCGGCCGGCTTGCCGGCGCCCTTGAACAAACCCGGATCGCCGGCCTTGAGACCAATACCCGGTTTCTTCACAGCCTTGCCGTCGATGAGACCGTGCTTGCCGGATCGATGACCACCCGCACCATCGAGGATTTACCGGCAGAGCGTTTTGCCAATCCGCCACTTGGTGACATGCCGCTTGTTTGTGCGGCCCTGTGGATGCGCCAACAACACCGGCAGACTGCCTCCCAATCCGTTTTCGACGCAGATCCCTATTCCGCTTTTGCATCGCTCGGGCCTTGGCGCGTCAATCTGCCGGCAGAAGAACAGCTTTGGATCGCGGCCGAGGACGGCCCAGCGCCGATCCTTATTACCGATGAGCCCGATGGGTCCGTGACCATCGTCCATCCCCTCGGCACCACGCGCGTAACCGATCACAGCATCGACGCGTCAGGCCACGGACGTCTTGTCATCGATAATCGGACAACACGGTTTTTTGCCGCTGAAACGTCAGCCGGCTTGCGGATTTGGATCGGCCCCGATGCCTGGACGGTCACGCCGGCCGATCCCCATGCAGGCGCGGGCGAGGGCGCCGGCGCTGAAGGCTCGCTCGTCGCGCCCATGCCCGGCACGGTGACGCTCCTTCTCAAAGCCCCCGGGGACGTGGTGGAGGCGGGAGAAACGCTGCTGGTGATGGAAGCGATGAAAATGGAATATTCCGTTCTCGCCCCATCTGATGGCACAGTGACGGCCTTCCGGTTTGGCCCGGGCGATTCGGTTACGGAGGGCGACCTCTTGATCGATTTCGAGGCGGGAGAGAGCGCGTGAGCGACCGGGTAACCCTTGTGGAAGTTGGCCCGCGGGACGGGCTCCAAAACGAGCCGAGCTCGGTGCCTCCGGCAGAACGGGCCCGCCTCGTCGATGCGTTGGCCGCCGCCGGCCTTACCTTCGTTGAAGCGGGCGCCTTCGTCTCCCCCAAGGCCGTGCCCCAGATGGCAGGCAGCGCTGAGGTGCTCAGCGCCCTCAGCCCCCGCGCCGGCGTTCGCTATCCGGTCCTGACGCCAAACTGGAAGGGCTATGAGGCCGCGCGCGCGGCAGGGGCGCGCGACGTTGCTATTTTTGGGGCCGCCTCGGAGACCTTCTGCCAAAAGAATACAAATTGTTCGATTGCGGAAAGTTTTGACCGCTTCGTCCCGATCATGGAGGCCGCCAAACGCGACGGCATTGCTGTGAGGGGATATGTCTCCTGCGTGCTCGGATGCCCCTATGAGGGGGATGTGCCGATTGCCCGCGTTGTTGAGGTGGCGACCCGGCTTTATGAGATGGGCTGCTATGAAATTTCGCTCGGCGATACGATTGGCGTGGGGACGGCGCGGGCCGCGCGCGAGCTTGTGCGCACCTTAAAGGACGTGATGCCCGTTGGTATGCTGGCAGCCCATTTCCATGACACCTATGGCCAGGCCCTTGCCAACCTTTATGCCTGCCTTGAGGAAGGCGTGCGCGTCGTCGACACCTCGGTTGCCGGTCTTGGGGGATGCCCCTATGCGCCGGGCGCCAGCGGCAATGTGGCGACCGAGGATGTGCTCTTTATGCTGAACGGATTGGGTATGGAGACCGGCGTCGACCTCGATGCGGTGATCGAAATCGCGGCCTCGATCTCCCAAACCCTCGGCAGGCCCCCCGCCTCCAAAACCGCCCGCGCTCTTTTGGCAAAACACTGACGCTTACGGACTGACGCGATCTAGTCCTACCCCCGCCCCCAGGCCGTTCGGCGGCTCTAATCGGTCATCAAAAGCCCATCGGGCCAGTTGGCCAAGCGCGCAGCATTGGCATAGGCGCTTTCGCAAAACGCCAAAAGGCCGGCCTGCGGGTCGTCGAGCACTCGGAAATCCTCATACCGCAAGAACCCCATCGCGGTTCCGCCCGCGGTGTTCCAAACGGCCGGCCCCGGCTCGATCGGGGTATCGGCGAGGCCTTCCGGGTCCGGATAGGCGTAGGCATAAAAGGCGGGCTCGCGCACCGTGTCATCGCCGGCCCAAAACCCAACACTGATGACCTCGTGGGAATAGGCCTCTTCGTCAGACGGGTTTCGCCCTTGAAGGCGCGGGGCGGGACGGCCTGAGAACCGTGTATAGGCGAGGTCAAAGCTGTGCCAAAAAAGATGCACCGGTGTTGCCTTGCCCACGAACCCGGCTCGAAAGACCTCAAAGATCGATCCGATCTGGGAGGTCACCCGCCAATAGCGGTGGATCGCCGCTTTGTCATAAGCGCGCGGGGCATGGTCTTCCGCAAACGGTATTTTGCTTGGGTGATCGTAGGGCCGGGCGAGAATACGCACAGGCACCTGCAATTCCTCGAGCGCGCTCATGACCAACCCGTAGAACGCCGAAACCGAAAGACCAGGCAGGTCGAAGCTGCGCAGCCCGCCCCCGCATGTGCGCAGAATGAGGCAATGGTCGATGAGATCAAAATCAATTTGCAGGTCGTTCCCACCATAGGGGATCTTGCCCGTGGAGAAGCCCCGAGATGACGGGTAGAGCGTGACATGCCACCAATGATTGAGTTTCGGATGCAGTTTGAGCCGAACCTTGCCCACGATCTGGCAAAACAGATGCAGCGTCTCTTTGCTGCCTTTCCAGTCCTCATAGGGCATAGCGGGGAACTCAAAGGCGGCTTTGGCTGCGGCGATCGGCTGTGACACCATGGGG
>JBCDJA010000033.1:0-11458 GCA_038748465.1 Pseudomonadota bacterium | reverse complement strand
GGGCAGGCCGGGATCGGCATCGAGAATGCGGCCCTGTTTGCCGAAACCCAGGAGGCGCTCGACCAACAGACCGCGACAGCGGACGTGCTCAAGGCGATCAGCCTGGAGATCGCGCCGGGCGATACGGTGGGACTTTCAGGGCCCAGTGGCGCCGGCAAATCGACCATCTTGGCGCTCGCGCTTCGCTTCCTCGATCCGACCTCCGGCACGGTGCGATTTGGCGATACGCCGTACCCCGACCTTAACGCCGACGCGTTGCGCAGCCGGTTTGGCTACCTCTCCCAGCGCACACAGATCTTCAGCGCCACCTTGCGCGATAACCTCCGTCTTGCGGGGCCGACCTGCTCCGATCACAGCTTAATCGGGGCCCTTCACCAAGCCGGTCTTGACACCTTCTTTGCCGGCCTTCCCGAGGGCCTTGACACTTATCTCGGCGAGAACGGAGTGCTTGTATCGGGCGGTGAGGCGCGCCGGATTGCCCTTGCACGCCTCTACCTTAAGGATGCGCCCATCCTTCTCCTCGATGAACCGACAGAGGGGCTCGACGAGGCGACAGAAACCTTGGTTGCGGACCGGCTCGGCGAGTTTTCGCGCGGCAAGACTGTGCTGCTAGTCAGCCACCGAGCCTCATTGCTTGAGCGAATGGGACGGCTCTATCGGCTCCAGAACGGTGTCCTTGTCCCCGAGCGCATGCCCGCCGACGGCGCGCCGATGCGGACCCGCGAGACAAGCCCCGCCTAAAATCAGTCCAGAGACGGTGGCAATCATACCGGCAGCGCTGACCGCGTGATCAAATCCGAACCAGGCTGGCCCGTAGCCTGCCAACACATAGCCCAAGACAGCCGACAAAGTGGCGATCGCGGCGCTCCAAATCACCTGGTGGGCCAACCGTTCGGTCAACAGGCGCGCCGCCGCCGGTGGACAGACGAACATGGCGATGACGAGGATCGATCCGACTGCATCAAACGCCGCCACCGCGGCGACAGCCGTCGCAACCACAAGGCCGATGCCAATCGTTTTAACCGGGATGCCCACCGAGACGGCGTAAGCCGGATCGAAGGTGCTAATCGCCAGCTCCTTCCAAAACACGATCAGCAACGCAAGGAGCCCGATCAAGACGATGATCAGTCGGGGAATTTGCGGCGGCACTTCGCGCAAGGCCGCGGGATCGACAAGCGATCCCCACCCATCGGCGGCAAACCAAATAAGGCTTTCCAGATTGCCATTGAGCGCATGCTCGACATCAAGATGCACGCTGCTTGTGTCCGAAACCTCCAGAAGCAGGACACCCCCGGCAAAAAGGGTCGTGAACACAACCCCCATCGCAGCGCCGGGCTCAATCCGGCCAAGCCGGCGGATTGCCTCAATCATCACCACAGACACGATTGCCGCCCCGCCCGCGCCCAGCATCATCGCGCCGGCTGCAACTGTGCCTGTGAGGAGAAAGGCAACCACAATGCCCGGCAGAACCACATGGCTGATCGCATCGCCGATCAGCGCTTGCCGGCGCAACAGCAGAAAATTGCCGGGAAGGGCGCAGGCGAGCGCGGCAAGCACGCCGATGACCAGCGGGGTCAGGCTCAATTGAACAAACTCAGACCCCATCAAGACACTGCCTCGGGTTTGGCGACCCGCTGATCGATGATCGCCAATTGGTCCTCCGTCAAAAGATCATCAAGCCCGGTGACGCCGTCATAATAACTCAAGACCGGATCGTCGGCACGCAGCCGGCGTAATTCCGTCCAGCGCGTCTCATCGCGCAATGCCCGAGACGCCGCCGCCCGCCCGGCACCGGTCGCAACCCCATCACCGCGCACAAAGCCCGCCTTGCGCAAAATGCTCAAGGTCAGGCGATCAAACACCGGCTCACCCCGCGCCAGCGACAACAATCCCTGGCGCCTATGAACCTTCAACTGAAATTGGCGCCAGCGGATGGCCGCAGCGAGGACGCCATGTTTGGGCGAGCCTAAGAACGAGCCCGCAAAGAGCAAGAAGGCTGCAATGACGATGAGAGGGCCCGTCGGCAAATCCGCAAACGCTGCCGACACAGCAGCACCCAGATAGGCGGCGATGCCTCCGAACAAGGCCGAAAGAAACACCAGCCGGTCCACCTTGTCCGTCCAGAAGCGGGCTGTTACCGGCGGAATGATGAGGAGCGCCACGATCAGGATGAGGCCGACAATTTTAAGGCCGACGACCGTCACGATCAGTGCCAAGCCCATAATCGCATAATCGGTCCGACGACTGTTGATCCCCACTGCCTCAGCAAAACCGGGGTCAAAGGCCACCGCGATCATCGGCCGCCGAAACCAAAAGGCAATCAACCCGGCCAAAGCTCCGGCACCGGCAATCAACAGTGCCTCGGACGCGAGCATGCCGGCGGTCGATCCGAGCAGAAACGATTGCAGGCCCGCCTGCCGGCCCGCCGGAACAGCCTGAATAACGGTCAAGAGCACGATGCCGATGCCGAAGAAAACCGAGAGCACTGCCCCGATTGCCGCATCTTCGCTGAGCCGCGTGGTGCGGACAATCCAGTCGACAAGGTACAATCCGACGGCTGCTGAAACCGCAGACCCGATTAAGAGGCCCGGAAGCCATCGTCCATCCCCGCCGAGCGCAACCATGGCCAGGAAGGCTAAGGCGACACCGGGCAAGGTCGCGTGGGTAATCGCATCGGAGACGAGGGCACGTTTGCGCAAAAACACAAAAGCCCCCGCTCCGCCTGCCGCAAAGCCGAGCATTGTGGCGCCAAGTGCAACGAGTGCTGAATTATAGCCTGCCCGAAAGGTAAGCGCCTCAATTAAGCTACCGGCGTCAATGGCCACCTCCGCCCCCTAGTCTCGCGTCCCGACATGCAGGCGAAGCGCATCGACCTGACCGACTGCCAGACGCCCGCCATAGGTCGCCTGCAGCGCCGCCGCCGTAAACGCCGATTGGGTCTGCCCCTCGGCCATCACGCGGATATTAAGGAGCGCCACACGGTCGAAATAGTCTTGCACCGTCGACAAATCATGGTGGACACAAACGATTGTCCGGCCCTCTTGCTTAAGATTATTCAAGAGACTGATAATGGTGGCTTCCGTGGCGGCATCGACCCCGGCAAAGGGCTCGTCTAACAAAATCAGGTCGGCCGCTTGGGCAAGGGCGCGCGCGAGAAAAATCCGCTGTTGCTGACCACCAGACAATTGACCGATCTGACGCTCGGCAAAGGCCTCCATGCCCATTCGGGCAAGACACTCCAGCGCCGTTTGCTTGTGTGAGGCGCCGAAAAACTGCAAGGCCCCCAATTGCGGATAAAGGCCCATGCCAACCACATCGATGGCCCGCGCCGGGAAATCCCAATCCACCGAAGCGCGCTGGGGCACATAGGCCACCCGGTCCCGGCTGCGCTTCAAGCTTTTGCCGAAAAACCGAACCTCCCCCGCCAACAACGGCAACACGCCCAGGGCTCCTTTAAGGAGCGTGCTTTTGCCAGCTCCATTCGGGCCAATGATCGCCGTCATGGTCCCTGGCGGAAAGGTAAGATCGGCGGAAAAGACTGCAGGCCGCGTGCCATAAGAGACCGTCAGCCCCCGAATTTTCAGAGGGGAATCGGGAGACGGTTTAAGGTCTGTGCCGGAAACGACGGTGGACGGATGAAGGCTCGCCGCGCCAGCCCCATCTGCGCTCACGCCGCCCCTCCAAGTTTGCCATGCAGGCCGCTTGCCGGCGCCTCGCCGCCGAGGGCTCGGGCAATAAGCGTTGCGTTGTGATCGATCATGCCCGGATAGGTGCCTTCATAGGTTCCGGGTGCCCCCATCGCATCAGAGAACAACTCACCTCCTATGGTAACAGGCTGCCCGGCCGCGCCGGCGCCCTCAATCAGGGCCTTCACGTTCCGGTCCGAGACGGAGCTTTCAATGAAAACGGCGGGGATCTTCCGCTCAACCAGGAGATCGACCAACTCTTCAATCCGCCGCAAGCCGGCCTCGGACTCGGTTGAAATGCCTTGGATGCCAAGCACCTCATAACCGTAGGCGTCACCAAAATAATTGAACGCATCGTGGGCTGAGATAAGCACTCGGGCCGGCTCTGGGACCGAACCCAGCACCTCGAGGGCATAAGCCCCCACCGCCTCAACCTCCGCCGCATAGGCGGCCTCACCTTCCCGGTAGGCATCAGCGCCCCCTGGGTCGGCCGCAACCAAAGCGTCTGCCACCGCGCGGACAACACGCGCCCACCGCGCCGGATCCATCCACAAATGGGGGTCGAACCGACCCTCATAGTCATCGTGCGCAATCAACAAATCCTCTGGCACCTGCTCGGCGACCGCGACCACGGATTGTTTCTCACTCAATTGGAGGAGGAACTCTTCCATCTGCGCTTCGAGGTAGAGCCCGTTCCAAAGCACGAGATCAGATTGGACGAGGCTTTTGATGTCGGTTCGCGTCTGCCGGTAGGCGTGGGGATCAATGCCGGATCCCATGAGCTGCTCGACGGTGGCGCGCTCGCCGGCAATGGCCCGGGCAGCGTCCCCAATCATGCCCGTGGTGCATACGACCTTGAGGGGGGCCGTGCTTGCGCGGGCCGCACCGGAGGGGCCTAGGACCATCGCCGCAAGACCGGCCGATAGCACGGCGCGCCGGCTCAAGCCCCGATCTGCGATCCCGTTAACCAAGTGGCCCTGCACTCGATGCCGCATGTCCCTCTCCTCTTGTGCTCTACGGTCGGTGACATAAACCGCGCGCTACGGGCATCCACCGACTTGCCGTTGCGCCCTCTCAAATTGCCCAAACACTTCTGTATGGCTTACCTAACAAAGTTAGCCTCACCTAACTTTTTTCACAAGCAAAAAAGTGAGGCTGCCTACCGACGCCTTCCCCCCTCACAATGTTGCGAGCTGCTTGACCGGCCGTCTGCTAGCGGGCAAGTCCGTGATTGGCGGGGTGTTCGCCCGTTTGTTCGGCATTGAAAGGTTGCTGGCCTATGACTGAGTCTTTGCCCCTGGCCGGGGTTGTCATCGCTGTTGCTGCCCTCTCCCTGGCGGTATCCCCGCGCTCTGTCGGGGCGGATGGCTTTTTTGGCGGCCGGTCCGGACGGGGCGAGGCGCCGGGGCTTCTAACCCTCACCTTTTCCCAGGTCACGACCTGGATCTTTGCCCGCTCGCTGCTCACCGCGGGCATTTTGGGCTTTTATTACGGCATCGCGGGTGCCCTTGCCTATGCCGCCTATTATTTGTCGTTCCTGACCGGCGCTGCGATCATCCGCAAGCTGCGCTTTAAAGATGGGCACGACACCATCCAAGGGTTTCTCAGCCTGCGGTTCGGTCGCGCCGGCCGGCATTGCTATAACGGTGTCACCGCGGCTCGCTTGCTAAGCGAGGTTTTCGCCAATTTATTGGTGGTCGGAATTGTCTTTGGTGCCCAGGGAAGCAGCGATTATACCCTTGCCGTCGTGGGCGTTGCGGGCGTTGCTCTTGCCTATTCACTCTTCGGAGGGCTTCGCGCATCGCTTGTCACTGACGTCGTGCAAATGAGCCTCTTCCTGGCGACACTCGGCCTCTTGCTGGTTTTTGTGGCGGGTGCTGACGGCCTCTCGATAGGAGCGATTGCCCAATCGAGCCCTGACCTAACCTCGCCCGGCTGGGTGCTGTTGGCGGTCGCGCTCCTGCAGGTTTGGTCCTACCCGATGCACGATCCGGTGATGATGGACCATGGCTTTCTTAGCGATCGAAAGATCACGCTCGCCAGCTTTTACCACGCGGCATGGATCAGCGCATTATGCATCCTCGCCTTTGGGTTGTTGGGTGTTTATGCGGGCCTGAATGCACAGGAGGGGGAGGATATGATCGCGGCCCTGACCCGGTTATTGGGCTCGGGGCCGATGCTTGTGTTTAACGCCGCGCTGCTGATCTCGGCCATGTCGACGCTTGATTCCAGCTTATCCAGCGCCTCAAAGCTTGTGGTCGTTGACAATCGTTGGCTCTCTCCCACGGTCTCAAACGGCCGGCTCGTCATGGCCGCCTTTATGGTCGTGGGCCTTGGGCTTGTGTTTCTCGACAACGATGACCTCTTTGCGGCGGTCGCCGTGTCGGGAACGGCCTCGATGTTTCTAGCGCCGGTTATCTTCTTTTCCCTTTGGGGCGGGCGGGATGTCCCAACCTGGTCGTTCGTGACCGCTTTTGCCCTCGCAATCGGTGGGGCGGCTCTCTATTTCGTCGAGCAAGCGGCGTATACAGATTGGATCACATTGGTTGATCACAAATATTCAAAACTGCTGATCATCTGCCTTGCGGTTCTGGCGGGCGGTTGCCTTGCATTCGCAATCGGTGCAGCCCAACGCGGTTGGCGCGCAGCACGCCTAAGCGCTCCGGCCTAAACCGCGATGGGTGATTAGGGGCATTGTCTTAGATGGGTTTTAGGACCGGCGGGCCGTGCGAAACAGCGGCGCGAGATAGGCCTCAAAGACCGTCCGCGCCGGCCCCTGCACCAAAACCTCCGCCTGCTCGCCCGGCGTCAGCGACAAGCGTGCAAGCCGCGGTAAGTCTTCTGGAAGCACCACCACCCGCGCATCGAAATAGGGCAAGCCGGACCGCGGATCGGTGAGGGCACCGCTCGAAATCTCGCGCACTTCCCCCGCGAAGGGCGTCTCGTCGCCCGTATCAAGACCGGGGAAGCGGATTTCTGCCGGTCCGCCCTGCACAATCTGCGCTCGATCGGCAAGCCCGACCGTCGCCCGAACAACCAAACGCTCCTGGGACGGTACAATCTCAAGCAGCACAGTGCCACCGGCGACCACCCTGCCCGCAGCCAGCCCATTCAACTTCGCAATCACCCCGGCCTGTGGGGCTCGCACCTCGGCCTCGGCCAATTTAAGGCGCGCAGCTTCCAACCGTTCCGATAAGGAGAGAATGGTCTCATGCACATCGCTTAACTCGGCCACTAAGGTCTCGCGACCGAGCTTCACGACTTCAAGCTTTTCGATCTCGGCCTCACCGGATTGCACGGCCAATTCAAGCAGGTCGGCCTCCCGGTCTTGGATGTCTTTGCGCAGCCTCGTCAGCTCTTGCACGAGGGTGTCAGGTGGCTTGCCCGTCCCTTGCCGGCCCCCTGCTTCCCCCCCTGCCTCCAGTGTGTTATCGGCGTTACGATCCTTAAGGGTCGACTGCTCAAGCAATCCGAGCTGTTGACGGGCTTCGGCAAGCTCCACCTCCAACCGTTCAGCCTGCCTCGTATTGGCTAAAATGCGCTGTTCGAGGACAGCCACCCGGTTCTCTGCCATCACCCGGCGCCGTTTGAAGACGTCAGCCTGCATAGCCAAAATCGGGGCGACCGTCGGGTGATGGGCCCTTGCCGTCAGACGATCGGGGAAAGTAATCGCCTCGGCGCCGGCAAACTCAGCCTCCAGAACGGCTTTGCGGGCAAGCGCTGTATCAAATTGCGTTCGGAGTAGGCGATAGCTTTGGGCAGCCGCGCGATTGTCGAACCGCAGCAACACATCCCCGGCCGCCACGCGATCGCCGTCGGCAATCAAGACTTCCTGTAGCGTTCCTCCGCCTGGCTGGATCACCGCCTCCCGCTCGGCTGCCGAAACGATCTCGCCGCGAATGACAGCGCCATCGACAACGGGTGCAAAACTCGCCCAGAAGACGGTCCCAGCCCCAGCAATGGTCGCAATAGCAAGGCCTGCCCACAGGGCCGGCCGAACGGCAAGAGCGATTGGCGGCGGCGCTGACTGGCCGGCGGCGGCGATGGTCCTCGTCCCATTTCCGGCCGTGGACGACACCGATGCGGCAGTGGTGTCGGCGGCACCGCCGCTTCCCTCGGCGCCTTTGTCCGCACTCCGATCGGTTTTGCCTTCGGTCGTCGTATCGGCACTCGTTTCGGCATCGGTATCGGTGTTGTTTTCGGTTTTGTCGGTCATGACACTTTGCCCGCCACCTCAACCTGAACCGTGCCCCGTCCCTCGACGGGCACGACGCCGGGCACCACGTCCCGCGGCGAGGCCAATTTGTCGACCTGCCCGTCCTTCAGCACAAGGACCGATGACATAGCACGCACGAGTGTCGGGCGATGGGTCACGACAATCAGGGTCGTGCCCCCTGCCTTCAGGGTCTCTATGAGATCGATCAACATCGTTTCGCCCTGGGGGTCGAGACCGGTATTCGGTTCGTCAAGGACCAACACCGGCGGGCGTTTGTACAAAGCACGGGCAAGACAAATCCGCTGACAAAGCCCGGCCGATAGGGCCTCGTCGGCGCCGGTCAGCCAGGTATCATAGCCGTGCGGGAGGGCTTCGATCATCGCATGGGCGCCTGTTAAGGTGGCCGCAGCCGTCACATCCGCCTCATCCGCGTGACCAAAGCGGGCGATGTTCTCGGCAATCGTCCCCGCAAAGAGCGTTGGGCGCTGGGGCAGATACCCGATCGCTTTGGCTTTGAGAGCGGGCGGCCACTTAGCAAGCGCCGTTCCGTTAAGGGTCACGGTGCCCGCAGCCGCCGGCCAAAGCCCAGCAGCAACCCGCGCCAGGCTCGACTTGCCAGCCCCGTTGGGACCGATAATCCCCAGGGCATCGCCGTCCTCCAGACTGAAACTGATACCGGTCAGAATGTGATCTGCTTGGCCCGGCGGGGCTAAATCCACCTGGTCGACATCAAGCCGCCCCGCCCGCAGAGACGGTTTTGTGTCCGCGTTTGGCGCCGGCGGCCGAACCAAGGCGAGCCTCACAAGCCGCCAATCCCGCCGCGCGGCCCACAGGCCGGGCACGCCTTCTACGGCGGGGACGAGCCCCGAGAGCGCGAGAAGCGCGAGCAGCCCCCCAGCAACAACGGCGCCAGGGCTTGCCCGATACTCGATCGCTGTCGCCCCCAACAGAGCGACAACGCCCAACGCGGTTAGGAAGATCACGAACCACAAGCCTGCATCGGTGAGCGCGAAGCGGTCTCTCACGAGGCCGTCCCATCCCAATTCCGCTCTGTGATCGCGCTTCCAGCGGCGCAACAAACCGTCCTGCAGGCCCATTGACCGGGTGAGTGCTGGGGCGGTTCGCGCCTGTCCTGCAATGCGCCGCGCGCTGAGGCCCTCTTGGCGCGCTGCAGCTTCCGCGCGTTTCGATCGACGCAGGCCAAAGGCAACCACCCCGCAACAGACAAGGCCACCGAGGAGCACCATGCCACCGGCCGCGAAATCGATCAGGCACAAGACAATAACGCCGATCGGAAGCCGTAGCCCATCAAGGATCCTCGCCACCGTCTTGCCAGCCAAAAATCCTCGCAAGCGGTGGAGGGCCGCGAGCGGCGCAGCATCAAGCTCCAATTTGCTTTCGCGTCCGCCCATGGGTTGTTCCGCCCGCAACATGGTGACGAAGACCGTATCGCCCAGCACGGCATCGAGCCGGTTCCCTATGCGGATCAAAAGCAAAGATTGCAGCACGCGCAGCGCGAAATAGGCGGCAAGTCCGGCTGCCGCAATCAGAGCAAGGCCGAGTGCAGTGGTGAGGTCGCGCCCGGTCAGCGCTCGGTCGAAGAGGTCCATGACGAGCAGCGGAGCACCGACCGAAAGGAGTGCTAGCAGGGCACCAAGGCCCACAACACCAACGCACGCCCAGCGCAGCACCCGCCTGAGTAGACGCAACTCGCTTGTGCCAAACCCATACTGGCCATCCCACGTGACCGAGGCAGACACAGGCGGCTCGGCCTCCGCCCGCGATTTTTGACCGTGCTCCATCCCAACCCTCGAATCGCTCCGGTTCGTCAGTATAGTCACCTGTCGGACATTAACCAAGTATCGTAGAAAAATCTTATTTTATTACAGTAGCTTAAAGAACAAAACTGACTTGATTAAACGCAATTAACGTTAAAGAAAGCGATGATCAAGCGCCGGTAACCATAAGATTAACAAACCAAAATATTTTCCCTAATCCATTGCGTCATTCGGCAAAAATCTTGAATATCCACGCCTAACAAAGGTGGGTAATTGGGGGTGTTTGGTATGACGTCGTATGTGATCGGGTTTGCGGGACAATCGAACGCAGCCCGGCATTTTGATCCGACTTTTTCTACCTTCAATGGCCAAACAAGCGCGGAGTTCTACGCTGACGAGCTTGCCGGTTATCTGGGAGAACCGACGAGCGATATTGCCCTTGTGCCGACGGGTGTTGGCGGCTCCGGCGCAAGCAATCTCGCAAACCCTGCGACGTTCTGGTGGGATCTGACAAACAACACGCCAGGACCGCTGTTGCAGTCCGCGGTTACCGACATTCTCGCCCAAGAAACAACAAGCGGGGTTGCAACCTCGGCGATTGTCTGGGCCCAAGGCGAGCGGGATGCCCTCGCGATTGCCAACGGCGATCAGACGCTTGCGGACTATACCGCAGCAACGGAAGCGATCTTTGCCTATTTCAGGTCAGAATTGGGCGATCCGGACCTGCCGATCCTCATCCAACAGATTGGCGATATCAGCACGGACGACCGCATCACGGAGATTGGCAACATCCGCCGTGCCCAGGGTGAGATCGCGGCAGCCGATCCCAACACCTATCTCGCGGCCGTTACCTATGATGAGCCGAAAGACGACACGCTGCACTTTTCCGCCTCGGCCTATCACGATGTCGCCGCACGGCTGGCGCTGGCGACGGCCTCCATTCTCGACGACACCACCTCTTTATCGTTGACGCTGCCGGAAGACGGGTTCGGTCCGCAGATCACCGGTGCCGCGCTTGCCAATGGCGCGACCGAAATTCTGGTGGCGATCAACGATGGCGACGCGGCGGCCCTCTCCGCGCCAGGCGGCGCTGCCAACATCGACGGGTTCGTGGTCAAACTTGACGGGATCGAAGTTGAGGCCACCTCGACGGTCCTTGAGGCCGGCAACCAAGTGCGCCTGGGGTTCGAAAACGCCCTCTATGGAACAGTTACGGTGGAGTACGCGCTGGAGGCGACCGGTGGCACGGGCGGCACATCCGGATATCACACCGACAATGACACGCTCTTTGACAGCAATGGCCTTCCCCTCGAGCCGGGATTGTTCTCGGCAACGGGCAGCAGCGTCGCCACCCTCGGCACCACGCGGCTGGAGGCCGAAAACGCCCAGCTGAACTCAGGCTTTGTGGTGGCCAATGGGGCGTTGGCCGCGATTGCCTCCGGCACAGGGGGTATTCAGCTACCGGATGGATCGCCCGACGGCACGACCGGCAACGCCTCGTTCTCCTTCACAGGCACGACGGGAATTTACGGACTAGAGCTTGGCTTCTTCGATCAATCGGGGGGCCAATCCACCATCGATGTGCAGGTCAACGGATCGAGCGTTGGGACCGTAAACCTCAATCGAGACGTTGGAGGCGCGGAACCCAATAGCCAAAACCACCGGTCGCTCGTCGTGGATTCGGCCACAACACTCATCTCCGGCGACACCATAACGCTGTTTGCCACGGGCGACGCGCCCGAAGATGTCGTCATCGATTACCTAGACCTTGTCCTCCT
>JBCDJA010000032.1:0-11648 GCA_038748465.1 Pseudomonadota bacterium | reverse complement strand
GCCTTGATGCTGGCCTGTCGGTCCGCGTCATCGACAAAGGCGGGATTGCCGCTGGCGCGAGCGGCGGTGTCCTCGGCGCCCTTGCCCCCTACGCGCCCGATGGGTGGAACGCCAAGAAGTCCTTCCAGTTCGAAGCGCTCGCGTCTTTGGAGCAGGCCTGCCGGCGGCTCGAAGACGCTTCGGGGATGACCACCGGTTACCGGCAGTGCGGACGGCTTCAACCCCTCGCAAGCCTTGCAGCACGAGAGCGGGCGGAGCGCCGGACGGGCGATGCCCGGGCTAACTGGCAAGGGCGCTTTGATTGGGAGGTGCTTGACCGGCCCGGCTTTGCCGGCTGGCCGCCGCCCCACGAAGCGCCCTTCGGGGTTGTTTGGGACACGCTCACGGCACGGGTCGATCCGCGGCGCCTGACCGAGGTACTCGGGCACATCATCTCGCAACGGAGCGATATAGTTCTAGCGACACCCGTCGCAGAAATTGATCCGCACACCCTGTCAGTCCTGACCTTAGCGGGCACGCGGTATACGGCCGGCTATGTCGTGATCGCCGCAGGCGCTCAAACCTTTCCTCTCTTGCGCCCGTTCGCCCCGGGGCTTCGCGGCCATGGGGTGGCGGGCCAGGCTGTGCTGATGGTCCTAAGCGGCCGGGAAGATCTGCCTGTTCTTTACGATGATGGCATTTACGTCGTTCCCCATGAAGGGGGCCGGGTCGCTGTGGGCAGCACCGTCGATCGCAGCGCCGAGGGGCCTGTGGCCTACGATCCGAACCGGAACGATTTTTTGGGCCGCGCCTTGGCGTTATGTCCGGCGCTGCAAGGCGCACCAATTCTTGAGGGCTGGGCCGGGCTGCGTCCCAATTGCGCCAAGCGACGCCCGCTTGTCGGTCGCCTGCCCGATACGCCAACCATTTTTGTGGCGACGGGCGGCTACGGGATCAGCTTTGGGATCGGAGAGCGGGTTGGCGCGGCGATTGCTGAGGAGATCGCGGGGACAGACACCCTTGAGGTGCCCGAGAGCTTTCGGCCGCAAAGCCATCTTTCATCGGACCAACGATTGCCTGACGATGTACGCTGATCGATCTGCTTAGACGGTATCAAGCTTCTTCAGAAGGCGCACGCCAATCTCGCCGCCATCGCCCTCAATTCCCTTATCGATGACAAAAGCAAGGGCCAAAATGCCAGCTTCGACCTGGGCCAAAGGCAGTGGGCTTCCCGCCTGCATCGACTGGCGCAACACGGTTCCGACCCGCCCCGCGACCTGACCCAACAGCGCGTAGCCAAAGATCGGGGCTTGGCCTTTAAGGTCATGTACATGACCATAGAGGCGATGGATGAGCGTCGGATCGTCCGGCGCCCTGCGCGCTTCTTCAAGCAGGCTCGCCACATCGGCGCGAATGTCAGGCAAACTCTCTACCCAGACGGTTTTGAGCCGCTCGAGCTCGGCAAGCGCGGCGGCCTGGGGCCCTGGCACTGGATCGCTGCTTCCCGTCATAACCCTGCCGCCTTGTCCATCTGCTCAAACAGATCATCAAGTTCGTCCATGTCTTGCGCGGCCGGCGCGGCCGGAGCGTCCGGCGCGGTCGCAGCCGAAGCCGAGAGCGGCTCGGCATCGACAGGCCCGTTAGGCGGCGGCGGTCCAGCCACGCTTGGCTCGGTACGGATGATTGTGCCGATCTGGCTTAGCACTTCGTTGGGGTCGAGCGGTTTGCTAGCATAGCCGTTCATGCCAAGCCCCAGATACCGCTCCCGGTCGCCAACCATGGCATCGGCGGTCAGCGCAATCACCGGGATCGACGCCCAGCTCGCGCCAGACTTGCGGATCTCATGGATTGTCTGCACACCATCCATGACCGGCATATGGATGTCGAGGAGCACAAGATCAAAGGGCTCGTCAGCCAGGCGGTCGAGCGCCTCTTGGCCGTTGCTCGCCTCGACAATCAGCGGCCCATGGGGCTCAAGGAAAAGGCGTGCCACCTGCCGGTTCACAGGATGATCGTCGACGAGGAGAATGCGCAGATCGCGGAATTTCATCTGCCGGCCGGCCGCTGTTTCCTCATCGTCCTCGTCAACTGCAACAGGACGGGAGGTCAGCGCCGACGGCTCGGCGATCAACGTCATGGTAAAAACTGACCCGGCGCCTGGCGTGCTCTCGACCGTCAAATTGCCGCCCATCAGATTGGCAAGACGCCGGGAGATCGACAGACCAAGCCCTGTGCCCCCATAGCTGCGCGAGGTGCCCTCATCGGCCTGGGTAAAGGGCTGAAACAGCTTCGCGCAGGTCTCGGTGTCGATCCCGATCCCAGTATCCTCCACATCGATAATGAGACGCACACACCCCTCATCGAGGGGGCGGGCGCGGGCGCGCACGGTCACCTGGCCCTTGGCCGTGAACTTTACCGCGTTCGAGACCAGATTGGACACGCATTGGCGAACGCGGACCGGATCGAACCGGAGCATGGGCGGCACGCTCTCATCGACATCGAAAACGAGCTTCAACCCTTTTTCGTTGGCTCGCGGCTCCCACAATCTGTGCAGGCGCGCCAAGGCGTGGGAAAGATCTGTGTCCACCGGGGTAATATCAAGCCGGCCGGCTTCGATCTTCGACAGGTCGAGCACATCGTTCAGGGTACTCATCAACGTCCGGCCCGAATCGAGAATGGTTTCGACTTGCTCCCGTTGCGAGCTTGAAAGGCTTCCTAGGGAGAGCACCTGAGCCATGCCGAGAATACCATTGAGCGGTGTGCGGATCTCATGGCTCGTATTGGCAAGAAATTGAGACTTCGCGACCGTTGCGGCTTCGGCGGCGTTTTTAGCCTCCTCCAGCTCACCTTTCAGCCGGTTGTTAAAGACGTCAAATCCGATGACAGACGATGTCATGATCAAGAGAAACAAGACCATGATGAATGTAGTCGAGAAATCGACATAGGCCGGATCGAGGTGCACCCGGCTCACATCGACCCCATTGAGGGCAAGGATGGTGAAGAGGCTTAGGTTGACCACTGCCGCGACGGCCGCCACGACGGCGGCGCGGTAGCCAAGGAAATAGGCGACGATGGACGGGAACAGCAGCACACCGGGCGCGGAAATCGCCATCACCCCGCCCTGCTCGGACATGTTGAGCGTGATGGCCACAAAGGCGACGATGAAAAAGAGCGACGCAGCCCCCCTTAGCGATCGCCAGAAATAAAGGACGAGGAGGCACGCCGGCATCATGATCGTGGTGAGGATGAGCCCGAACTTGGTGTAGTGGGAGTCCGGTAGCGCGATGGATTCCAGATACCGCAGGCACTGCATCGCAATAAACGTGATCCAGCAGATTCCGACAAACAGGCGCGTGCGATACCGCAATTCCGGGTCCGTTTCCCCGGGCGGCATCGTGTATTTGTCAATAACCCTGTATATGCCGTCGAGCCCGTGGCCCATGGGCCTCTCACCGTCTCAGTTGCTCCTCCCCCCTTAACGCAAAGGAGTTAAAACTTGGCTGTGATCGCTCGATTTTTATGCGCCCGTGTGCCGGAACGTGGGCCGTTTGAACCGGAGAGCCGGCATGGACAGACACGACGCCAAGACCCCCGCGATGATCGAGCGGATTGTCAGGTCGGCAGAACGCCATCCGAAAGGCAGCAAGGGGGCAAAGGGGAGCAAAAAATCCGGCGGCGAGGCCGGCTCGGCCCGCGAGGCACGCGATCCGGCCGAACCGACATCAGGCCTTGCGGTAACGGAGACCGTATGCTCGGCGCTTGATGATCCGGCCGACGGGTTTCGGGGGGCACTGGCCGTCCTCGTCATTCCGGGGGAACGGCGCCAAGGCCGCCGCCTCGGGAGCGTGTTGCGGCCCTTCATCTATACCCAAACGACAGGCCGGTGGCGCTTTGCGGTGCTCGTGCCGCCTGATTATGAAACCGACTTTGCCTCCATCCCGTGGGGGGTCCGCTGGCTGATCGCCCCGTTTGGCGCCCACGCCGAGCCGGCCGTCGTGCACGATTGGCTCTACAGCATCGGCGAGCCTGGATCGGCGCTGGAGCGCCGGCTGGCCGACCGGATCTTCTCCCGCGCCATGCGAAGTGTTGGGGTGAACCCGGTTCAACGCTGTCTGATGTTTTGGACGGTCCGCCTGTTTGGCCGCGGGGCATTTGGCCGGTCGGAAGAATTGAGATTTCGCGATGGGGTAACGCTGGACCCTCGGCCCGATGTCGTTGGGCGTGAGATCTGGCGCGATTACACATTTTGCCGGCACAGGCGCGCTTGAGCCTTTCCCCCGGGGCGAACCACCCATTGTCCCGGCGGGCCGGAAACCCTAGGCTCACGCCGTTTCTCAACGATAAGCCCGGGAGTGAGCCCTATGAGCGATCCATTTGTGCGGCCGGACACCGCCGCCGTCCTTCAAGGCCTGAAAGATCAGGGGGTGCCCCCCTTCGAGGCGCTAACGCCTGAACAAGGCCGCGCGTTTTTCCGCGAGGCGATCCCCGGGCTCGATGCGGAGGTGGGTGCCCTCGCGGTCCAGCGCGATCTAAGCTGCCCTGGGCCTGCGGGCAACGCGATCGGCCTTAGGCTTCACGACGCTAAAGCCGATCGCGCCCCCGGCCCGGTCGCGGTGTTTATCCATGGCGGCGGCTGGGTGCTGGGCGAGCTCGATCAGTACACGTCATTCTGTGCTGAGATGTCGCGCACCCTCGATATGCCGGTCGTTTCGGTGGATTATCGCCTTGCGCCGGAACACCCCTTCCCCGCCGCGCCGGACGATTGTGAGGCCGCAGCCCGGTGGATCGCAGACGGTGCGGCGGAGCTCGGACTATCTCCCACCGGCCTTGTCATCGCCGGCGACAGCGCAGGCGGCAACCTTGCCGTTGCGACGAGCCTGGCGCTGCGCGATAAGCCGGCCGCGGCGCCCGTTATTGCTCTTTGGGCGATCTATCCGGCGGTCGATAGCTCTATGGACGATCAGTCTTCAAAGGACTTTGCCGAGGGTTACTTCCTCACCGCCGGTGCGATGGAGTATTTTATGGGCCATTATAAGCCCGATACATCAAGTACCCGCGCTGTGCCGATCCAGGCAGACCTTGCGGGCCTGCCGCCAACCCTGGTGCACACGGCCGGGCTCGATCCGCTGCGCGATCAGGGCCGCCGCTTTGCCGCAAAGTGCATCGAAGCCGGTGTGCAGACGACGTATAAAGAGGCTAATGGCAACATCCACGGCTTCATCTTGATGCGGAAGGCCATTCCCTCATCGGTCGTGGATACCGAGATCGGCCTTGAAGCATTGCGCGATTTGATCGCCGATGCGCGGGTCTCCGGTGCTGCGAAGGCGGCCGAATAATCACACCGAAGGCTCTTAGCTGCGCCCCTCGCCTCTCGCCGTTTGCAGATCATTCTGCAGGTTAGAGACCGAGGGGCGTTGTTTTTTTGGCAGCCTTAGCCGCGCCCTGCAAGACGCAAGAGATGGGGCAGCATGGCCGAGAAATCCTGCCCCTTGCCACCTGTCTCGACAAATTGGTCATAGAGCTCCATGGCCGCATGCCCAAGGGGAGTGAGGGCGCCTTCCGCTTGCGCAGCCGCCTGACTAAGCCGCAGGTCTTTCAGCATGAGTTCTGCCGCGAAACCGGGATTGTAGTCGTTATCGGCCGGGCTCTTGGGGCCGATACCCGGCGCAGGGCAATAGGTGTTGATCGACCAGCACGCGCCCGATGCGGTGGATACCACATCGAACATGGCTTGGCGTTCAAGACCCAATGCATCAGCGAGGGAAAAGGCTTCGCACACGCCAATCATTGAAATGCCGAGCAACATGTTGTTGCAGATTTTTGCAGCTTGGCCCGCGCCGGCCGGCCCGCAGTGCACGGCCTTTTGTCCCATAACCTCAAAGAGGGGCGCCGCCGTTGCAAAGGCCGCGTCAACGCCGCCCGCCATGAATGTGAGGGTCCCGGCCTCCGCCCCTCCGACGCCGCCGGAGACCGGAGCATCCACACTGTGAAGGCCAGCCGCCTCGGCTTTTGTGTGGGCCGCGCGGGCATCGGCAACATCGATGGTCGAGCAATCGATGAGACACGCCCCGGCGCGCGCCACTGGGACAATCTCATCGTAGACGGAGCGAACGATCGGCCCGTCAGGCAGCATGGTCAGAACCGCGTCCTTGCCGCGCGCTGCCTCGCCAGCCGTCGGCGCCGTCGCCGCTCCCTCAAGCGCGGCTCCCGTCACATCGAACACCGTGAGCGCATGCCCGGCCTTCACAAGGTTTGCGGCCATGGGTGTGCCCATTTTTCCAAGGCCGATAAATCCGATCTCCATGCCGCATCCTCACCGTTGTTTTTTAGCTGTCATTAAAGAGCCAGTTCGTTGGGTCCTAAGGGCGCCAGCATGGCCTTAATGTCCGCTGGCTGCAGATCCTCGAAGGTTGGGCGCGCCCAATGCGGCGTCCGGTCTTTGTCGATCACCGCAGCGCGAATGCCCTCCAGGAATTCACCCTCCTCCATCGCCCGCCAGACAAAACGATATTCCTGGGCAAGGGCCTCGGCGATCGATGTCATGGATCGCGCCGCGCGGATCGCCTCCAGTCCGCAGGCAAGGGCCAGGGGTGCAGCAGCGTTAAGACCCTTCAACGCTTTTTCGGCCCATGGGGCCTCCAGCCGGTGAAGGGAGGCGATGATATCTGGAACATGGGGGGCACTGAAGACCGCATCGATCGCCTGGCGATTGACTTGAAGCTCGCCTTGGGCAGGGTCCTCTGCAAAGGCCTCCGCGGCTTTGGGTGTCGCCTGATCGACCAAGGCCGCTTTCAACGCCTCGAGCCGCCCGCTCGGCACATAAAGGTCGGCAAAGCCGGCATAGATCGCATCGGCCGGCCCGAGTCGGGCTCCCGTGAGGCCAACATATTCGCCGATATGCCCGGGCGCGTGGCCCAAAATCAACGTCCCCCCGACATCGGGGATCAAGCCGATACTGCATTCCGGCATCGCGAGCAGGGTTCGGTCACCGACGATGCGTAACGATCCGTGGGCAGAAATCCCGACACCACCCCCCATTGTGATGCCGTCCATGATCGCGACAAAAGGCTTCGGGTACGTCTTAATCAGCGCGTTGAGCCTGTATTCATCCGCCCAGAAACGACGCCCGAACTCAAAATCGCCAGACCTGCCGGTGTCATAGAGGTCGCGAATATCCCCGCCAGCGCAAAAGGCCTTATCTCCTGCAGCATCGATCAAGACGAGCTCAACGGTGGGGTCGTTCTGCCACGCACGCAACGCCTCCTCCATGCGCAGGGCCATGGCGTAGGTGAGGGCATTGAGCGCCTTTGGCCGGTTCAAGGTGAGCCGGCCCACGCGCCCTTGCGTGCGGATCAGCAGATCCTCGTCCGGGGTCGTGCCGCCCGTCACCGCGCACCCCCTAGGAGGGCCCGAGCGACAATGACCCGCATAATCTCGTTCGTGCCCTCGAGGATCTGATGGACGCGCAGATCCCGGACGATCTTCTCGATGCCGTAATCGGCGAGATACCCATACCCGCCATGAAGTTGCAGCGCCTCATTCGCGACCGTGAACGACACATCGGTGACGAAGCGCTTGGCCATCGCGCATAGCTTAGTGGCATCGGCCCGCCCCTCATCAAGCGACCAGGCGGCGCGGTACAAAAAGGTTCGCGCGGCTTGGAGCTCGGTCTCCATATCTGCGAGCTTAAACTGCAAGGCTTGGAACTCGCTTAAGGATTGCCCAAAGGCTTTGCGCTCTTGGGTATAAGCGATGGCTTTGTCAAGGCAGGTTTGCGCGCCGCCCAAAGCGCTTGCCGCAATATTAAGACGGCCACCATCCAGCCCTTGCATCGCAAAGGTGAACCCTTGGCCCTCCCCTCCAAGACGGTTTGTTTGCGGAACACGCACCGCATCGAATTGGACCTGGGCTGTGGGTTGTGCTTTCCACCCCATTTTCTTTTCTTGGGCACCGAAGGACAGCCCTTCCGAGCCGGCCTCAACCAGCACCGTTGAGATGCCTTTGGGGCCATCCTCACCGGTACGGCACATCACGACGTAAAGATCGGAGAAGTCGCCGCCGGAGATGAAGGCCTTGGTGCCGTCGAGCACATAGTCGGGCCCGTCGGCTCGGGCACGGGTGCGCAAGGCGGCCGCGTCCGATCCCGAGCCGGGCTCGGTCAGGCAATAGCTTGCCACGGTCTCGAAGCTGCACAGCTTGGGCAGCCAGTCGGCGCGCAGGTCGGGCGCGCCATACCGGTCGATCATGCCGGCGCACATATTGTGGATTGAAATAAACGATGCCACCGACGGACAGGCCATCGACAGCGCCTCAAAAATCAGCGCCGCATCAAGCCGTTTGAGCCCCGATCCCCCGCCATCTTCTGCGACGTAAATGCCCGCAAAGCCGAGGGCTGCCGCCTCGCGCAACAGGGCGCGCGGTATGCTGCCTTGCTCTTCCCATTCCGCCGCAAAGGGCGCGATTTGATCGCCACCGAACGCCCGCGCCGTATCGAAAAAAGCCTGTTGCTCTTCGCTGAGCGAGAAATCCATAGCCCCTGCGCCCCCTATTTCATCACCGGAATGACGAACTCAGCCCCTTCCTTGGTCCCAGATGGCCACCGGGATGTGACTGTCTTGGTGCGCGTGTAAAAGCGGAAGGCATCGGGCCCGTGCTGATTAAGGTCCCCGAAGCCGGAGCGTTTCCAGCCACCAAAGGTGTGATAGGCCAATGGAACAGGGATCGGAACGTTCACACCCACCATGCCCACATTGATCCGTGAGGAGAAGTCCCGGGCGGTGTCCCCATCGCGGGTGAAGATCGACACGCCATTGCCGTATTCATGGCTCATCGGCAGATCGACCGCGGTTTCATAATCATCAGCTCGGGCAACCGAGAGGACAGGCCCAAAAATCTCGGTTTTGTAGATATCCATCTCCTTGGTGACCCGGTCGAACAACGAGGCGCCGACGAAGAAGCCGTCTTCATATCCTTGCAGACTAAAATCTCGTCCGTCGACGACGAGTTCCGCGCCTTCTTCCACACCGCGACCAATCAGCCCCAGTACCCTTTCCCGCGCCTCGCGGGTGACAAGCGGACCGAAATCAACATCGTTACCCGCCGTATAGGGACCGATTTTCAACGCCTCGACCCGCGGTACCAGCTTCTCGACCAACCGATCCGCGGTCTCCTCGCCGACCGGCACCGCGACCGAGATCGCCATGCACCGCTCGCCGGCAGCGCCATAGCCGGCACCGACGAGGGCATCGACCGCCTGGTCGAGGTCCGCATCCGGCATAATGATCATGTGATTTTTCGCACCACCAAAGCACTGGGCGCGCTTACCGGTCTCCGCACAACGGCTGTAGATGTACTGAGCGATGGGGGTTGAGCCGACAAATCCGACCGCCTGAATGTCTGGATCATCGAGGATCGCATCGACGGCTTCCTTATCGCCGTTGACGACATTCAAGATACCGGGCGGCAGGCCCGCCTCCAGCATCAATTCGGCCAACATCAGCGGCACCGATGGGTCGCGTTCTGACGGTTTTAGGATAAAGGCATTGCCGGCTGCGATCGCAGGGCAAAACTTCCACATCGGGATCATCGCGGGAAAGTTGAACGGCGTGATCCCGGCGACAACGCCAAGGGGCTGACGCATCGAATACATATCGATGCCGGGGCCGGCCCCTTCCGAAAATTCGCCCTTCATGAAATGCGGTGCCCCGATGCAGAACTCGGCAACCTCCAGCCCACGGATGACATCGCCCTTGGCATCGGGAAGGGTTTTTCCATGCTCCCGGCTGAGCGCCTCGGCAAGCTTGTCGTGGTCGCGATGCAGCAGGCGGACGAACTCCATCATCACCCGGCCCCGGATTTGCGGGTTTTTGGCAGCCCAGCCCGGTTGCGCCGCTTTCGCATTCTCGACCGCCGCGCGCAGATCGGCCGCACTGGCGAGGGGCACTTGGGCCTGAACCTCCCCCGTGGCCGGATTGAACACATCGCCGAACCGGCCGGATGTGCCGGCCCAGGGCTCACCGCCGATAAAATGCGACAGGGTTGTCCCCACAGATCACCTCCCAATGCGTTTTGTGTTTCTGGCCGCTCTGGAACGGGGGTGCCCGCAGCGGAGCGCCCGTTGTCCCGCATTTCCACACAGCTCGCAAGCACCGGCCCGGCTGGCCAGCCCCTGCCGATGCCACTGGCGACAAAGCGGCATGGAACGTGTATGCTGCACGTGCGCAGTGCATTCGCGGACATAGGGTTAAGGTATGGAAAAAGCAGCCTATTTAGAGATGGCGCAGGTCGAAAACGACCATTGGTGGTTCCGCGCTCGCCGAACCATCCTGCGAGAACAGCTTGCCGCCCTGTCTCCCAACGGGTCATCCAAGGTGCTTGAGGTTGGTGCCGGCCCCGGCGGCAATTTGGCCATGTTGCGAGACTTTGGCGAGGTGACCGCGTGCGAAATGGACGAGGAGGCACGGGACATCGCCACCTCCCGTCACCCCGACATCCGCGTTGCTTATGGAAAGCTACCTGAGACCTTGCCCTTCGACGACGAGCAGTTCGACATCATCGCCATGTTCGATGTGATCGAACACATCGAGGACGATGTAGGTGCGCTCGCGCGGCTGCGTCCAGTGGCTGAGGGCGGTGGGAGATTGATTTTGACGACGCCGGCTTATCAATGGATGTGGAGCGCCCATGATGTGCGGCTGCATCATTTTCGTCGGTACACAAAAGGCCGCCTGAAGACGGTGCTGGAAACGGCCGGCTGGCAGATCGATAAGATCGGCTACTTCAACACCTTTCTGTTTCCGCTTGCTGCCGCTGCGCGGGTGAAAGACAAAGTCACGAAGAGCACCGTGCCCACAGGCATGGCCGTCCCGCCCAAACCCTTTGGATCGATGCTTGAAGGCGTCTTCTCCTCAGAGCGCCATTGGCTCAAGCACGGCACATTTCCCTTTGGGTTGTCGCTGCTCGCGCTCGCTAAACCGGCCCCGCAGGCAGCACCCAAGGCCATCGCGGCCGAATAAGACCGCCAGGCCCCCGCTCATCGGGCCCCGTCCTTACATCGACGAGCGAAGCGGGCGGAAAAACGCCCGCAGTTCATCGATGACGATGGTGGGCTGCTCCATCGCCGCGAAATGTCCGCCCTCTGAGAAGCGATTATAGCGCTGAAGGTCGTAGGTGCGCTCAAACCAGGAGCGTGGCATCTGCAAAACTTCTTGCTCGAACGCGGCAAAACCGGTGGGCACGTCAATGAGGGGTGTGCCCGCATGGGCCGGTGACCAGGGTTGGCGCAACAACTCGGCGTAATAGCGTGCCGAACTGGCGGCCGTTTGGGTGGCCCAATAAATCGTGAGCGTCGTCAGCAGTTCCTCTTTGGTAAAAACGCTTTCCACATCGCCCTTGCAATCGCTCCAGGCCCGTCGCTTCTCCACCATCCAAGACGCCAACCCTGCCGGCGAATCGTTCAGGGCGTGCCCGATCGATTGGGGCCTTGTGAACTGGATTGCCGAATACCCCGACCCAGTGGTGAAAAAGTCCGTCGTGCGCGCAAACATCTCCTGCTCATCGGGGCCGTATTCGTCCGCGGTCGGTAGCGGTTGCAAAATGATGCTCAGCGGTGCGGCGAAGGTCAGGTAGATGCCGAGCACTCGATCGGCAAATTTGTGTCCAAGCTGACT
>JBCDJA010000031.1:0-11888 GCA_038748465.1 Pseudomonadota bacterium | reverse complement strand
GGTGCATGCTGGCCGACCGGGTCGGCACCGGCCTCACCCTCGCCCTCGGGACGAGCCTTTACGCCTTCGGTTTAGGGCTCATGGCGTTTACCCAAACCGCCGGCGGCTTGCACATTTCGGGCGGGCTGCTGATCGGCTTCGGGGTGGGGCTAACCAGCTTTCCCATTGTTCTGGGTGCGGTGGGGCGCATGGTGCCGGAGGCGTCCCGGTCCCTTGCGCTTGGGATTGTGAGCACCGGCGGATCGCTCGGGCAGTTTCTGCTTGCTCCGATTTCGGGCGGCTTTATCGCCGCCCTCGGTTGGTCCGGCGCGCTGCTTGCGCTGGCAGCGCTTGCCATTCTCATGGCGCCGGCCGGATTTGCCTTGGCCGCCCAACGAACCGCAGGCGACAGCAGCCAGAGCCAAAACCCATCCCCCTCTGAGGTCCCGGACGCACAGACTCTCGGCGCGGCCGTCCGGTCTGCCAGCACCTCATCGAGCTTTTGGCTCCTCGTCGCCGGCTTTTTTGTGTGCGGGTTTCATGTGTCGTTTATCGCCGTGCATCTGCCGACCTTTGTCTCCCTTTGCGGCCTCACGCCCCAGGTCGGGGTCGCCGCCCTTACTCTCATTGGCTTGTTTAATGTCTTTGGCGGGCTGTTGGCGGGCTATCTCGGCGGCGTGCTTCAGAAAAAATATGTTCTCTCCGGGATTTATCTGGCGCGCACGGCCGCCATTTTGATCTTCTTTGCCCTTCCCAAAACCGCGCCGGTCGTGCTCGGATTTTCTGCGGTTATTGGACTGCTGTGGCTGTCGACGGTCCCTTTAACAAGCGGGCTTGTGGCCAGTCTCTTCGGCACGCGGTACATGGCGACGCTCTATGGGTTTGTTATGGTCGGCCACCAGGTGGGCGCGTTTGCCGGGGTGTGGATGGGCGGCGCGTTTTTTGCCAAGACGGGCACCTATGATGCGATGTGGCTCATCTCCGCCGGGCTTGGCGTGTTTGCAGCGATCCTCCACCTGCCTGTTGCCGAAAAGCGGCACGGGGCGCTGGGGGCGCCGGTTAGGCCTTAGGGTGAGTCCCGAGCTGGCGCCGATCCCCCTACACTGCCGCCCCCCGATAAGGGGGCAGGGTAGAGGGAATGGGAGGAGGGTGATGTGAGGCAGAAGTCGATAAGCCGCGCGCCCGGCGCAACGCCCCGTTGGCTGCCTAACCCCGTCAAGGCGTGGCGAGCCGGCCTTGCCATCGCCCTGTTATGGGCGCCGTCCCCTGCCTTGGCCGCGTCTGTGGTGACCGAGTGGACTGAAACCCTCCTTGAGGAGATGGTCCTCACCCACCCGGAACCGACATCCGCCTCGCGCATGGCCGCGATCGTTTACACCGCTATGTACGATGCCTGGGCCGCCTATGATCCGGTCGCCGTCGGCGCCATCACGGCCAACACCCTTGATGGGACCGGCGGCGAGGCAACCGAGGCCAACCGCGCCGAGGCGATGAGCCATGCCGCGTTCCACACCCTGTCCCTGCTCGCGCGACGAAAAAACCCCTCAATCGATCAAATGGACGCGCTTGATTTCGAGGTGGGCGATACGAGCCTTCCAGCGATCCTCGGTCGCCGGGTTGCCGCGGCCGTGATGGATGTCCGGCGTACCGATGGCGCAAACCACGTGCATTTTTATCAGGACACCAGCAATTACATGATCGCCCCGCCGAGCGATCTGGCTAGCTGGCAACCCATCGTCTTTGAAAATATGTTGCAAGAGCCGACAACGCCCCATTGGGACCGGGTGACACCATTTGCTTTGCCGAGCCCCGAGGCTTTGCGCCCGCCACCGCCCCCACGCCCCGGCTCTGCCGCTTTCGAGGCGGAGGTGGCAACAATCCTAACGTATAGGGAGCAATTAACCGCACAACATAAAGCTATTGCCGAATATTGGCTCCCCCATGGCGGCACTCCCGCCAGCCATCTTATTCACCTTACGGAGGAGCTATCCGAGGATCGTGCGTGGACCCTTGAAGAAGACATCAAAACTTTTTTTGTCGTCGCGAATGCCCTTCTCGATGCGGGAATTGCCGCATGGGATGCGAAATATCATTACAACTTCGTGCGGCCGGAGACGGCCCTCGCCGATGTCAAATTCCGCCCCTATCTCGATACCCCGCCCTTCCCGGAATATGTGTCAGGTCACAGCGCCTTCACGGCCGCGTGGGCGGCAGCCCTTGAGGGGATAACCGGTTCGCCCGAATACGGATACACAACGCGCGTGCAAATCCTGCGTGAAGGGAACCGCGTTTTGCTCTCGGGCCGGACATTAAGCTTCCCAACCTTCTGGTCGGCGGCCGAAAGCAGTGGCCAATCCCGGCTTTATGGCGGCATCCACTGGCCGGTCGGCAACACGGAGGGGTTGGCGCTTGGCCGGGCGGCGGGGGAAGCGGCCTTTGCAAAGGCCGTCGACCATTTTGAAGGCCGCGCCATGCCCCTCACCGCAGCGCTCGCCTTTCGCGACGCGCCGCTTTGGCGGCCGATGCCAAACGGGGCACACAAAACAATAATGCTCGATCCGCCGACCGCCGGCGATTATGTGCTGACGATCGAGTTGGATGCGGCGAGCGGGGAAACCGAGGTCTTTGTTTATGGGGACGCGGCGGGATCGCGGGTGCTGGGGCGCGCGCGACACACGGCATCTGGCGAGGGGGGCCGGGGCGTCTTGACGGTTGCCTGGGCCTCGGACGGCGTGAGCCCCTTTGCGGTTGAGGTGCGTGGCCCCATTGACGCCATGCTGACAATCGGCGCGATGTATAACGTATACAAACCGTAAAGATCGAAGCCTCGGCACCCCCGCATCTGTATCTAATCCGGTCACTTTCCGGCGCGGATTAACGGTATTTTTCCCATTCGACCCTAGCCTCGATCACCGAGACAACTCCCGATCAGGCCCCCTGAATGTACCAAAATCGCGCTCGAAAGCCGGCCCGCCCAAGTCTCCTTGCGTCTTATTCATCGCAGGTCGGCTCCGTGCTACGCCACAAGCGCGCCGAAATGGCCCTGGTCGCGGCAAAAATGGACGCGGAATCGGCGAACCGCGCGAAAAGCGAATTCTTGGCCAATATGAGCCACGAGCTGCGCACGCCGCTGAATGCGATTATCGGTTTTTCGGAGATTATGAAAGACGGCCTTCTCGGGACTGATAATTTCGAAAAATACAAAGACTATTCAAACGACATCCATTCGTCGGCAAACCACCTCCTGTCCATCATTAACGACATTCTGGACCTGTCGAAGATCGAAACCGGCAAACTCGATATCGATTGCGAGGAAATAGAACTTGAACATCTCTTAGCCTCCTGCATCCGCTTGGTGCGCGAGCGGGCCCAGCGCGGCCAATTGGTGATCGAAGAAACCTACGAGCCGGGCCTGCCCTACCTCTTGGGCGATCCTTTGAAAATCAAACAATTGGCGATCAATCTCCTGTCGAACTCGGTGAAGTTCACGCCCGAAGGCGGCAAAATCTCGGTCACCGTCGCGCGCAGCAACGGTGGGCGTTTGGTGATGACGGTCGCCGATACCGGCATCGGCATGGACCCGGCGCATATCCCGATTGCGCTTGAAGCGTTCGGTCAGGTCGACAGCAACCTCGATCGTAAATACGAGGGCACGGGCCTCGGCCTTCCCTTGGCAAAGGCCTTTACCGAATTGCATGAGGGGCAATTTGCAATTTCGAGCGCGCCGGGTGTCGGCACTGAGGTGACGATCTCATTTCCCGAAACGCGCCTTGTCGATCCCGATGCGCCGCTGCCGCCCAGCGAGGGGCCAGGCGCATTAAGCAGCGTGTAAGGACTTTATTTACCGGTGATTAAGCATAGTCCCATGGCACCCGTCGGCCCTGCCCACTCGCGAAAGGTGAGAGGCCGGCGACCAGGAAAGGCCCCTATGCCGAAGCACCGTCACCCTTGCGACCGGCACCCACCCGTTGGCACCAAGCGTTGGAGTTTGTCTCGTCATGTCTGAGGTCAAAGCCCCTATCGCTGACACCGGGGAGGGCAAGGAGAACACCCACCCAAGCTTTGGCACCGTTACCGCGCCAATCGGCCGCGTGGTCTCGGTCTCCGGGTCCGAAGCTATTGTTATGCTGGAACCAACCGCCACGGACGGCGTCTCGGAAGGCTCGATCCGGGCCGATATGGGCGCGCTGTTGCGGGTCAAAACCCCCAGCACCATCGTGATCGGCATGGTCTCCGGCCTGTCGGTTCCGATCCCTGAAAAAGATCCGAAAGCCGTGGAGATCAAGGTCGCGGAGCTTGAATTGCTCGGCGAGTTTCAGCGCAACCCCGATGGAACATTGGGCGAGTTTCGGCGTGGCGTTTCCACCTTTCCGGCCCTTGGCGATGCGGTCTTTCCGATCACGACCGATGATCTGAGGCGCGTTTATACCTCCCAGCGCGGCTCATCGATCCGCTTAGGGTCAATCCACCAAGACCGCAACATCCCCGCCCATGTCGTGACGGACCAACTGCTCGGCAAACATTTTGCCGTGCTTGGCACCACCGGCTCGGGCAAATCCTGTAGCGTTGCCCTCATCTTACGGAGCATTCTGGAGAAGCATCCGAATGCTCACATGCTGCTCCTCGATCCGCATAACGAATATTATCGGACCTTCGAGGACATCGCCGAGATCATCAATCCGGACAATTTGCAGTTGCCCTATTGGCTACTGACCTTTGAGGAAATCTCAGAGATTCTGACCGCGCCCAACGGCACGCGCGATCAGGAAGCGGAGATCCTGCACGAGCTGGTTCCGCTCGCCAAACGGCGCTATGCAACCCATGTTCTCAATGCGGAAGATGGGCGCTTGCGGAAACCCAAAAGCGTCGGCCACATTACGGTTGACACGCCGGTCCCCTACCGGATGTCCGACATCGTGACCATGATCGACGATGTGATGGGGCGCTTGTCAAAACCGCAAAACCTGACCCCCTATCGACGGCTCAAAAACCGGATCGAGACGATCTCCACCGATGCGCGCTACGGCTTTATGTTCGGCGGCTTGACGGTTCGCGACAACATGAAGGAAATTCTAGCGCGGATCTTCCGTATCCCGGTGAACAAGAAACCGATCACGATCATGGATTTGTCGGGCATCCCGTCTGAAATCCTGAATGTCGTTGTCTCGGTCCTGAGCCGGATGACCTTTGATTTGGCCCTTTGGAGCGGACGGTCGGTCCCCATCCACCTCATCTGCGAAGAGGCCCACCGCTATGTGCCCCAGGATGCGGGGCTCGGCTTTGAGCCCACAAAGCACTCGATCTCGCGGATTGCGAAAGAGGGGCGCAAATATGGGGTATCGCTCGGGATCGTCAGCCAGCGGCCGGCTGAATTGGACCCGACCATCCTCAGCCAATGCAATACAATCTTTGCGCTGCGCATGACGAACAGCAAAGACCAGGAATTTGTAAACGCGGCCGTGACCGACAGCGCCCGCGGTTTGCTGAGCTTCTTGCCATCCCTTGCCGCTGCCGAAGCGATTGCGGTCGGCGAAGGGGTGAGCCTGCCGATGCGGATCAAGTTCGATCGGTTGCCGAATGACCGTGTCCCACGAAGCATGAGCACCCGCTTCTCAGAACAGTGGAATACGGATGTCCGCAGCGACACCTTCCTTGAAAATGTCGTTGAACGCTGGCGGGCCCAGCGGCGCTAACCGCTGCGCAAAACGCCTGTCAAGGTGGATCCCACCCGTCCCTTAAGCGCTGCTTTTCGGCTTTGCCTTATATTCACTGACCGCCGCTGGTTTGCGCGCCCCCTGGCCCGTGGGCCCGCCCGTCCCATGCCCCTTGGATCGGCGGACCATGAGGTTGAGGAATTCAACGAGGAAAGCAAAGCCCATCGCAAAGTAAATGTAGCCACGCGGAATATGCACGCCGAGCCCGTCGGCAACGAGCGCGATGCCCACCAACAAGAGAAACGACAGGGCCAACATTTTGGTGGTCGGGTGGCGCTTTAGGAAGCTTGCAATGCCTTCCGCCGCAAAAAACATGACGCCGATGGCGATGCTTACCGCGGTGATCATGACCCAGAGATGCTCTGCCATTCCAACCGCTGTGATTACCGAATCGACCGAGAACACCAAATCCACAATCACAATCTGCATGACAACGGCCGTAAAGCCCGCAGGTGCCTTTGCCCGTTCCTCCGGCGTCGGACCTTCCATCATGCCGTGGATTTCATGGGTGGCCTTGAACAGCAAAAACAGACCACCCGCGACCAAAATGATGTCGCGCCAAGAAAATCCCTGCCCAAACAGCGTCACCACATCATAGGTGAGCCCGATGATCCAAGTCAGGGTAAAGAGCAAGAGGATGCGAAGCACGAGGGCAGCAGCAAGGCCAAGGCTGCGTGCCGCCCGTTGCTGTTCCTCAGGCAGTTTCGAGGCGATGACCGAAATGAAAACAATGTTGTCGATGCCGAGAACGATCTCCATCGCCGTCAGGGTCAACAGGCTGGCAATGGCCCCCTGATCGGTCGCGATGCTTTCGATAGCCATGGCCAGGTTCCCTCTTTCGTCGCCGCACCAGAGGCGCAATCTTAGTCATAGCGCCGCGATTCGCCTGCAATAAGGAGACGCGGATTTTGCCGAACCGAGTGCTCGCAATCGAGGGCGGCCGCATAGAGCGCGCCATGCATGAAGGCCCCAGCGTCAAGATTAATCCGATTCCACAGCACTTCAGGCCCAACCGGGGTGTGCCCGTGCACAATGCGCGCCCCGAAATCCCCCGTATACCGAAGAAACGGTTCTCTGATCCACAACACATCATCGACGGTTTGGCTATCGAGGGGCATGCCCGGGCGAACCCCTGCATGCACGAAGAAAAATGCCCCGTCGGGCGTGTCGAACTGGATGGCAAGGGGCAAATCCCGCATCCATTCAAGGTCGGCACGGAGCACGCTGGGCAGATGGCGCACTCCGACATCGATCACATAATGCGGGTCGACACCATAACTCACCAAGGTCGATGCCCCGCCATTGGCAAGCCAATGATGGACCGCCTGCGGATCGCCTCCGGAGAGTGCATCCACCATCATGGTTTCATGGTTGCCGGACAGGGTGATTAGGTCAAAACCGTCCACGCCGCTACGCAACCGCGCGATCACCGCGGCTGATTGCGGACCGCGATCGACGTAATCCCCAAGGCAAAGAATATACTTCTCCACACGGGGAACTTGAGCTGCATCCGCGCTGATTGTCTCAAGGAGGTCTTCCAGAAGGTCCACGCAGCCATGGATATCGCCAATTGCATAGACCAGCGGGCGTTCAAGGACCTCGTCAGTCGGGGCACGGTTTTGCAAACGGCACTCCTCACAACGCCAACTGGGACCGATCGGTTGCACGCCAAGCCATCGAAGCGCGCGCTAAGGCGCCCCACACGGCATTCTCGCCGCTCGCCCGTCGCCCCGCGCGCCCTCTCACCCAACCGAAACGCGGTTTGGCTTTGGGCGTCAGGACCGTTCTTTAGCGATCCGGATCGTTCGGGTCGTCGGCGCCGGCGCCGCTGCCGAACAACCGTGAGAAGAACCCGCCGCCGCCGGTAAACACATCATCGACGATCGTATTGGGTGGCTCAAAGATGATCTGGGTCGAGCCCTCACTGCCGACGACCGCACCGCCTAAATTGTTCGTGATTGCATTGCCACCGATCGTGCCTACAGCACCGGGGAGTAAGCGGATGCCAGCGCCTGCATTGTCGTTGATGATGTTTGCAACGATCTGCATCGGGACCGATCCGGAATTTTGCTGCATAAAAATACCGTTAGCGCCGTTTCTCTCGATCCGATTGCTGACGTAATTGCCCCCGCCATTGACGGCAACAACCCCGTGCTCGACATTCTGGTAGACCTGATTGGTATGAAAATCTGGCGCGGCGGGGCCGATAAGCCGCACGCCGTTGACGTTATGATGGAATTGCGAATCGCGAATGAAATAGGTTGCCCCCGGAACATGGTTGATCAGCAGACCCATCTGGGTCCCCGTGGCTTCCACGTCCTCCAGCCGGCTGAAACCGCCTGCAAGTACGAACCCAGGCTGATAGCTAAACCCGCTGCCGATGATATTCGTGCCCTCGATCCCGACCGAGCCAAGTACCCGGACATTGCGCAGGGTTAAAACCCCGCCGTTCATCACCACACAGGCATCGCGGCGATAATCGGCGGTTGGCACGAATTGAATATCGGAAATCTCCACAAGGCCGGTGGTTTTGCCCGACACCAAGAGACATGGTGCGTCGATGGCATCCGGCGTCACGGTGATGGGAAAATTGATGAGCGCGCTTTCGATGCGCACGGCCTCACTGACAAAGAGATTTTCCTTATAGGTGTACGGAATACCGGTCGCCGATTGGGTTGGCATCACCCGGATGATCGACCCGGCAGGTGCAGCGTTCACCGCGCCCATAATCGTCTTGTAGACGCCGCGGCCACCGCTCTGATCCACCGTATAAACACGAACGCCGCCTGTGACCTTATAGCTGCCGCCCCCGCGGCTGCCCGTGCCCCGCCCGAGCGCGCCCGGTGGCGGAAACTCAATTTGCTGGGCCATGGCGATGCCGCTGGAGGCCGTACTCGCGACAAGGCCCATGCCAAGCCCGCCGGCCAGGAGCGCAGCCGCCGAGAACAGCCGCGCAAATTTGGATGCTGCGCGCCCGCCCCATCGTGAGGGTCGCTGTGCCTTGCAGGGCTTGCCGGCTCGCCGAGCCACCTTGCCATTTGTGCCGCGATCATCTCGCATCGTTATCGCCACCATATCTCACTCCCCTTGCGGACGATCCGCTCGCGTCTCATAGTCCCCGGCCAACTTGGGCCCCCGGCCAAATATGCGTCCCTCGAAACTGAGAAGCCTACCAGCGGCCTCTCGCGTTCAATCCGCTCACACATTCACATCCCGGCAAGGCCGATCAATCCCACCCGAGCTCTTTAAGCTCGCGAGACACCGAGCCGTAGCAGGCGGCTTTTGCTGCCAAAAGAAAGCTAACAGCCTGGGTGACGTCGGTTTGCACGCATCCACCGGCGCCGAACCCGTCATCTTTGTTCTCTCCGTACCCATAGAGCAGCCCCAGATTGTAGAGCGCGAAAGGATGGCGCTGATCGGCTGCCGTGCGGAACCATTCAAGTGCCCGCACACAGTTTTTCGGCTCGCCAATGCCTTTGAAATACATCGTGCCAAGGGTGTTTTGAGAGATAGCGTGCCCGCGATTGGCCGCCTCTTGGATGAGCCTGACGGTTTGTTGCGGCGTCAGCTCACCCGTTTCACGCACATTGATCGAGGCTTGGAAAATCTTGACGGCGCGGGTCGTGCCAGGCCCGGGTTGATTGTCCACCGCCCGCGTATAATAGCCGAGCGAGCGCAACGCATGCTGAACAAACCGCAGCTCGAGTTCTTCCTCGGCCATAATCAGCGCTTCAGCTCGCGTCGAATCGCCAACCCGCTCATCGCTGTGACCGCCCGGATAAACTTCGAACGGCAAGACCAGGCGGGCTCGGCGTTTTTTTGCCGCCTCCAACACCAGGTTCACGTAGCCCGGATTGCCCGAAAACTCAGATTCGAGATGCTCCACCAAACGCTCGACCATAACCGGCGCAAGGGGATGGAAGTTGCCAATCGCCGGGTCGGAAGACAACTGATAATAAGCCACCGCCTCAGCGTTGTTGCGCGGCAGGCCCGAGAGAATGACAAGCTCGGTTGAAAGGGCGGACACATCCACATCGCCGCCGCTGTCGGTCAGGCTTGCAGAATCCACATCTCCGCCAGAGCCAGGAAACAGCGCCGGCAAGTCCGTAGACTGCGCCACCGGTTCGGCGTTCGTATCTGACACAACGCCCAAACTGATCCGACCATCGTAAAGCTCGCCCAGGCGGAAATAGCCCTGCACACCTCGGCTCGCCAAAATATACACAATGCGGTTATGGGCTTCGTTCCGCTCGCCTGGAACCATGGGGAGGAACAACTCAGCCCGCTTTACGAGCGCGACGGACCGTCTGTACTCATACTCTTTATCGGCTTCTTCCGAGAGGCCAAGCGCATTGGTGTTCACCGACGCCAAGAAGTACCAGACATAGGCTTCAATGAGGTCGCGCTGGATGAAATCGCTCGCCGAGGCGGTGCGGATCGCTTCCGGGCTGCGTGAATAGACCCGCCCAAGCTCCATCTGCGACAACAGATCGTCCTCGAGCCAGGCCGCGCGCCGCCAGATGCGCACAGCATCGGCATAGTTTTTCGATTTCCAGGCCCGCATCCCGTCCGAGTAACCGGCCTCTGCACTGACGGTCAGGGTAAGGAGAAAAGCTGCGACAATGCCGGACGCAAGACCGGCAAAGCCCAAACGACGGATCGTCCCCAAAAGGCCCTGCCCCAGCCCGGTGTACCCGTTTACCCTAACGCTCATTCTAAGCGTTGCCATCTCGCCCCTCCAAAACCGTCCGTCGCAAACCGCCCAAACGCGGCACATAGCGCGCCCCGCCAGGTCAATCATCAAGGCCGTAGCGCGGCCCCAGGCCCCCCAAGCCCGCATCGGAGCCTCGCCTTATCGCACGGGCACGCCCGCCATCGCACGGCGCCCCCAATTGCTCGGCACCCCCAATTGCTCGGCGCCCCCAATTGCTCGGCACCAGTGTGCCGACGCCTCGTCGCGGGCGCGCCGCGCTCGTCGTATGCGCGCCGCGCGCCAACGCACGAACCGCGTACCGGGCACCGCGCCCAAGGTGCCATACCGGCCCCAGGCATGCGCTCCGTTCACGCGAAGGCATTAACCATGGACCACAAATCCGAGGCGACTCCACGCCCAGAACCTTTCCATAAATGGCCAGTATGATAAAGACGTCTTCACCGGCTCGGGGGTTCATAGCCGGTTGGAAAGCCCGGGCGATGTTGCTCGCTTACGACACTGTTTGAGGGAACACAGGGTTCGTGCGGGCCATGCGGACGGCTCTGTCTGGTGGCATCGGCTGGCGTCATGCTACTTTCGATGCCGTTGGGGAGCAGATTGGAGGGGACCGTGCCGGACTTGCTTATGCAAAACCCGCTGTTGCAGCTCGCACTCGGGTTTATTCTTCTGGCCGTAGGCGCGGAAGTTTTGGTTCGCGCGGCCGAACACATCTCCCGCAGGCCAGGCATCTCCGGTTTGTTTGTGGGAATTTTCGTGGTCTCGCTAGGGACCGCAGCGCCAGAACTCTTCCTCATGAAGGAAGCCATCCAGCAAGGCAGCCCGGAGATCGGGGTCGGGGCAATCGTTGGTAGTAACATCTCGAACATTTTGTTCGTGATGGCCCTCGGAGCGCTGATATCGCCCATGCTCATTCGCGGCATGGCCATTTATCGCGATGGGTTCTTTCTCATTTTCGCAATCTTGATGCTGATCCTCGTGACGGCAGAGGGGCGCGAGGATTATCTCATCACGCCTCGGGAGGGCTTCTTCCTCATCGCGGCCTTTGTTATCTATATTCTGTATACGTTTGTTACAGAGAAGGTGCAGGTCGAGGAGTTCCACGAACCGGTCGACACGACCGAGGGCGATTACGATAACACGTCGTACCTGTCCAACCCGGCGGTTGTGGTGTTTCTAGTTGTGTTTGGCATCGTTGCCGGCGGGTTCCTTCTCATCAAGGGATCGTTCTTCATCATCAACGGCTCGGTGCAGCTCGCCTCCGGCGATGCCGAACGCATGAAATTGCTGTCGCTGTCGCTTGTGGCCATCGGCGCATCATTGCCGGAAATCGCGGCAACGATCATTGCGAGTTATCGTCGGAACACCGATCTTATTGTCGGCAACCTGCTGGGCTCCAGCATTATCAATATTTTCGCGGTGATGGGCATCATGGCCGCCGGAACGGGAACGGAATGGCTCGGCGGGACCGATGGGGGCATCCC
>JBCDJA010000030.1:0-12024 GCA_038748465.1 Pseudomonadota bacterium | reverse complement strand
TCACGCTCGGTTATGCGGACACGGAGTTCACCGATTTCGAAACGAATGGTCAGAACTTTACAGGCAACGAGTTCGGCGGCGCTGCGGATTGGAGCTATGCTCTGGGGGGCGCCTATTTCTTCGCAAATGGCGTCGAGGCTCACCTCGATGGAAGCTTCACGAACAACTACTTCATGGATGCCGACAACGATCCCGTCACCAAGGCCGACAGCCGCTTTTTGCTCAACGGGCGTTTGCTCTATGCCACCGACGTGTGGAGCTTGGGCGTCTTCGGGCGGAACTTGCTTGACGAGGTGTATGTGAACCAAAGAAGCCTCAATGCGGCAGAGGGTGTTGATGTCATTCGACCCGGCGAACCGCGCGTGGTAGGCGTGCAAGGGAATGTCAAATTCTGACGAGAACACCACCGATTTAGATCAGCCGAGCGCGACCCTTCGTGGTCGGCTGACCCGGCGTTTGACTGGCCTTAGCGACTGGCTCAACCGGCGCCCCACCACAGTGCGGTGGGTGCTGGCCGGGCCGGTTGTTTTGATTGTGTCACTCATCTCCATGGCCGCGATCCCCTTCTGGTTTCCCAAGGGAGCGGCGGGCGTCGATCATCTGGTCTTTCCGGTGATCTTGTTCCCGCTCATCTGGTCGGCGTTTTTCTTTTACGCGGTGATGAGCGATCGGCTCCTCACCACATCGGCTGTCCTGGTGGGCGCGATCGGCGGACAGCTTGCCCTGATCCTCGTGATGATCTAAGGGCCATCGGAGGTTCGCGGGACGCGGCACGGGGCTCATGCTGTCACTGAAACAAAACGTCACCAAACGCCTTGTGGCTGTCCACGGTTGGTCGGGCGTGGTGCTCGGCCTGCTGCTCTATGTGGTCCTGCTGACGGGCGCCGTTGCGGTCTTCGATTATGAGATCGCCACCTGGTCAACCGACCGGGTGGACGCACGGATGGCGCTCGCAGACAACGCAACGGACATCATCGAGACCGCGCTTACCGAGGTGGGTGTTAGCGAGGTCGAGCGGCTTAATGTCAGCTTTGCTCATACCGGCGAGGCGGTAGTTTATCTGCACGGCCTGCCCAATCCGGACCCGGACGAGAGCCGGTCCGTCAGCATGCGGGTAAAGATCGACCCCAAAACGGGGGAACCGACCGAGACCTTAGTCGGCGCCGAGGCGGATATTTTCGAGCACCAAGCCCGCATCCTCGAGCGGTTCCTGGTTGACCTCCATGTGCGCCTGCATGTGCCCGAACCTTGGGGTCTCTTCCTCACCGGCATCCTTGGCCTTGTGATGATGGTCGCCTCCATCTCGGGCTTTGTTATTCACCGGCATCTCTTCAAAGATCTCTTCGTGCCCGAACGGCCGGGCAAGCGGCTCGTCTCATTCCGCGATCGGCACGCGCTTGCCGGCACGTGGGGCTTGCCCTTTGCCGTCGTCCTCGCCTTCACCGGCACATTCTACAGTTTTGCCCTCTCGCTTGGGCTTCCCGTCGTGAGCCTGGTGGCGTTTGGCGGCGACCGGGAGGCTGCCATTGAGGCGGTCATTGGCGGGGGCGCGCATGGCGAGATCGCGCCGGCAGCCATGACAGACTTGAATGCCCTCATCGCCCGGTCGGAGGCCGCGGCCGGGAACAAGCCAAGCCCGGGCTTTCAGATCCATCATTGGGGGCTTGAAGACGGCGAGATCACGGTGTTCCACAGCGCGCGCACCGGCGGGCTGCTCGCCGACAGCCGCAAATACGCCCTCGCGACCGGCGAGTATCTGGGCCCCAGCATCATCCTCGGTCAGCAGCCCTCGGCGGGCGCGGCGGCCGTGGAGCTCATGGCGCCCCTCCACTTTGGCCACTTTGGCGGCTTTGTCTCAAAGCTGGTTTGGGTCGGGCTTGGCGGCGCGCTGTCTTTCGTGACCATAACCGGGCTGCAGCTTTGGGCCCGCAAACGCCAGGACGAGGCGTTGTGGCGCTTTTTCGATCGGGTGATCGGCATTGTCGGCTATGGCCTGCCCATCGCGATGGTGGGCGCGGCCTATGGGTTCTTTCTCGCGCTTGCCCTCGGTGATCCCGAGGTCTGGACACCTTGGGCCTTTATCATCGTCAGTGGGGTGTGCATTGCTGTGGGCTTGGCCGTTCGCCGGCTCGATCTTCTGTCTGCGATCTATCGGGGCAGTCTCGGGCTGGGGTGTTTTTGCCTTCCCCTGGTGCGACTGGAGGTAGGGGGCAGCGGCTGGGTTGAAGCGCTTGCCGCAGGCCGGCCCATGATCCCGACGCTTGATGTGTTTTTCTTCCTCACGGGCCTTGGCTATCTTGTGTGGCTCGCCCGCGAGACAGTGCTTGCCCCGGCTGTCAGGGCCGAGGGCCAGGTCGCCGAGCCTGCAGAATGACTTTATTTTTTGTCTTAGTCACCATTGTCCCCTCACTGATTGCGCTGGGATATTTGATTGAGACGGACCCGAAACGCCGCCGGGCGTTCCGGGAACCGGCCCTGGGGCATGAACGCTACATCGTCCCGCCCCTCGCCCTATTGGTGTTACCGGGCGGGGCGACCTTGGCCGCCGGCACCTTTGGGCTTTTTGTGCTTTGGTTCAGCACCTTGACGGTTGTCGGCTGGATTATGGCCGCGCTCTCGCCCGATGCCTGGCGGCGGATCGGGGCCCGGCTCGAGGCCTGGACCGGCCTCGCATTTCGCCGGGTGGAGGGAGGGCGCTAGACGCGCGCCCATCCCCTGCAAGCCGTGGCTTGAAAAACGCGGCGACTACCCTGCGATTACGGGCGTCAGTCGGCAACCTTAACGACAATCTTGCCGAGCTGCTCGCCTTGCTCCATATAGCGATACGCACCCTGAACATCTTCAAGCGGGAACACTCGATCGACGACCGGGTTATAGACGCCCTTTGCTAGGTGCTCGCTAATATGGGAGGTCGCGCGCGCCGTCCTGTCCGGGAAATCGAGAAGGTTCCACACCAGGTGAAAGCCGCAGACCTTGAGGCCCTTGCCGATTGCCGGAAACAACGGGAACGGCGTTTCGGCCATCGCAAGCGCTCCATATTCGACGATGGTTGCCTCCAGCCCCGCCGCCTCGGAGAGGGTGGTGAGGAAATCTCCCGAGACCGGATCGAACGCGATGTCAAAGCCCTTGCCGCCTGTGATCTCTTGCACCCGGGCAACGAAATCCTCCTCACCCGTCGCAATGAGATGATCGGGCCCCGCATCCATGATCCCATCGCGCTTGGCTGAGCTGCGCGAGGTGGCGATGACGGTCGCCCCATGAGCTTTGGCGATCTGGATTGCCGGGCGGCCAACGCTGGAACTTGCCGCGCTGATCACCACCGTTTGCCCGGCGCCCTCGCGCAAACCGCCAAATTCCACCAAGCCACCATAGGCTGTGAGATAGGACATCCAAATCGAGGCCGCCTCCTCCCAGCTGACATTGGCCGGCTTGGGCACGATGGCATTGGCAGGCACGACCGCCAATTCGCCGATCACCCCATGGGCATCGGGCTGCATGTTGGGCGTAATGCAGACTTCATCCCCCACAGAAATGCCCTCGACGCCCGGACCGACTTTCTCGATGACCCCAGCTCCCTCAACGCCAATCAGTGAAGGCAATTGGGGCGGCATAAAATATTGTCCGTGGAGATATAAATATTCAGCCCGGTTGAGACCGGCGGTTTTGACCGCGACGCGCACCTCGCCTGCCCCGGGATCTCGAACGTCTTCCTCGACAATGTGAAGGCTGTCGACACCACTAATTTCGTTGAACTTGACCACTTTTGCCATGGTTTCCTCCTGCAGCGATGATTGGCCCAGACCGTGAGAGCCAGGGGTAGGGGCCGGGGGCGCGCGCAGCTGCCGCGGCACCGATCCATCGGGCCGATCGCCACACGCGCGCGACGGGATTGTCGCCCCAGAAAAGAGGCGAGAGACGCTGGGTCGTTGAAGCTTGCCGCCGGCGAAGACTCAAGCCCAGGACGCTCGGGTGTGAGCGCGGTCACGGGAAGCCTCTTCGAGTACCAAAAGATGGCACCCCGTGCCGGGCTTGCCGTTTTGCCCTTCTAGGGCAGGGCCCTCACCCAAGCACAGATAGGGCTTAAGCCACCGCGGCCTTGCTCGCGCCCGGTGCACCGAGCATGCCGGCAAACCGCTCGCTGATGATCGTCTCAGCCTGCAGCATGATCCGGTCAATCAGCTCCTTACACGTCGGAATATCATTGATCAGCCCGACCACCATACCGCACGACCACGCCCCGGCATCCATATCGCCGTCCTGCATGATCCGCGGATAAACGCCGGCCACTTCCTCGATGATGTCCTCAAATTTGAGGTCCGCGCCCAGTGTTCGCTCTTTTTCAAGCAGGCGTTCCACCGCATCGTTCGTCATAACCCGTTCGGTGTTGCGCAAGGGGCGCATCACAAGCCGCGTGTCGAGTTCATCGGCGGCGATAATGGCCTGCTTGACGTTTTCATGGATCGGCGCCTCTTTGGTCGCCATAAACCGGGTGCCCATATTCATGCCCTCAGCCCCCATCGCAAGGGAAGCAACCAGTGAGCGCCCGTCGGCCATGCCCCCGGACGACACGAAGGGGATTTCCAATTCATCGTGGGCGCGGGGCAACAAGATCATGTTCGGCACATCGTCTTCACCCGGATGACCGCCGCATTCAAACCCATCGACCGACACCGCGTCGCATCCGATTTTTTGGGCTTTCAGGGCATGGCGGACCGATGTGCATTTGTGGATCACCTTAACGCCCGCATCGTGCAAGGCAGGCAACACTTGCTGGGGATTGCGACCCGCCGTCTCGACGATCTTAACCCCGCCGTCGATGATTGCCTTCACATAGCCCGGATAGTCGGGAGAGCTGACGGTGGGTAGGAACGTAATGTTCACCCCAAACGGCTTGTCCGTCATGTCCTTGCAGCGCGCGATTTCGTTCGCGAGGTCTTCGGGGGTTTTTTGCGTCAGGCCGGTAATCACGCCAAGTCCGCCGGCATTCGAGACGGCCGCCGCCATTTCGGCAAACCCGACATAATGCATGCCCCCTTGGATGATGGGGTGCTCAATGCCGAACATTTCCGTGATCTTGGTTTTCATGGGGCGCTCCCCTCCCTTGTCTATGCACAAGGGAGCAAGTTAGGCCATGGAGGCCTTGGGACCGCAAGCCCGCAGTCGGCCGGCGGGGCAGATTTCGGCTGCCTGACGCAGCGCTTGCCTCAAACCGCCTCTTTTACCGCATCAGGCCAAACGCTGTGCCAGCGGGCCGCGGTTGCCTGCTCGCCGGCGACATAAGCCTGGGCCGCCTCCAGCATCGTCATGGCGGTGTTGGGCGTCTCGCCCCGGGCAATGGCCTGAAGATTAAGGCAGAACCAACCGAGATAACCGAAGAAATTGGCCGCAAGCGCGTCGTCCGGCCCTGCCCCGGGCCCCAGCTGATCTGGGGTAACCGGATCGAGCTGGTTCTCGTAATCGGGGAAAACATCCACCTCGCCGCGCAAGAGTTTGCCCACTGCGTCTGCATCGGTGCACAAGGGGCGCCCGAGGCCGATGATGTCGAGAACATTTTGCTCAAGGGCTGCGGCCATGCCGGCGCGCGAGCGGAAGCCGCCAGTGATCATCAAGGGACATGGGACCGTGCGCCTTGCATCTTCTGCATACTGCATAAAATAGGCTTCGCGCTTGATCGTGCTCTCGCGCACAAAGCCCCCCGATGACGGCATCTTCGCGCCCAGCACCGGCACCGGCTGCTCGAAGTTCCCGCCCGATACCTCCAACAAATCGACGCCGCGCTCGGCGAGCCAACGGGCCACGGTCAAGCTCTCTTCGTGCGAGAAGCCGCCTTTTTGGAAATCGGCGGCGTTGAGCTTAACGCTGATAGGAAAGTCAGGCCCTACAACCTCTCTAACCCGATCGAAAATCAAGAAGAGCAACCGCGCACGGTTTTCAAGCGATCCGCCCCACTCGTCGGTCCGCTTATTGGTCCGTGGCGAGAGGAACTCACTTAGTAGATTTCCGTGGGCTGAATGGATTTGGACACCGGTGAAGCCGGCATCCTTTGCGACCAGGGCGGCAATGCCATACCGATCGACAACCGACAAAATCTCAGGTCCCTCCATCGCCCGCGGGGCGTGGAAGTGCTCGGCCGGCAATTCAAGGGGGATCGGCGATGGGGCGACCGGCTGTTCGCAACACAAGGCCGGCGAGGCGCGACCGGCATGGGAGATTTGCATCCAAAAATGATTACCGCCGCGCCGGCCGGCGCGGGCAAGCTCGGCCAATCGGTCGAGCCCGCCATTGTCGTCAATCGCGACATTGCCCGGTCGTTCGAGGTAGCGCCGATCGACAAACACATTGCCGCTGATCAACAATCCGCACCCGCCATCGGACCATTCACCATAGAGATTAATCAGCGCATCGCTGGCCCGGTTGTCCGGATCGGCGAGCCCTTCGGTCATCGCCGATTTGCCGAACCGGTTTTGAAGGACAGCCCCGCAGGGCAAAGTGAAAGGTGCTTCGAAGTCGACCATCAGCATGTCCTCCGACCGGGTCAGCATGTCTCGTGCAGGGTTTGGCGTCCGTGAACCAGCAGGTCAGCTCGCCTTGCGGGTACGCAGCAAGGTCTCATCGCGCTGGGGAATGTCGATCTCAAGTTGCAAGGTGTTGCTGTAGCGGTTGTCGAAATTGGCAAGGCAAATTGCCATCGTCAGCTCAACAATTTCTTCGTCCGTATAGAACTCTTTCATCGCCTCGACCGTCGCATCGCGCGTGCTGCTGGAGTTGCGGGTCACATGGTCGGCATAAAGCAAGGTGGCTTTTTCCTGTGCGTCGAAAAGTTCGCTGTGACGGAAGAAGGGCAAGGCATCAAGCTGATCTTGAGAGATCCCGGCATCGAGCGCCAAGCCCGAATGGAACGTGTAGCAATATTCGCAGCCATTGAGGTGGGAGGCATAGGTGAAGGCCAGCTGCTTGTAGCGCTGGGAGATCGAGCCCTCGACGATGATCGATTGGTACATGGACGACCAGGCCTCGAGCACATTCGGGCGGTGCGCCATGACCCCAAAGAAATTGAAGATCTTGCCGAACCCGCTTTTCAGCCGGTCGTAAATGGTGGCGGCCTTTCCGGTGGCATCGGCTTCTGCGACGGGCTTGATGACGGGCATCTGCTCCCTCCCTGGGAATTGGGGTTTTTGAAAAGCGGGCGGCGATCTTGTGCCGCCAGCGTTCGGACGACCATTTGAGTTTGGATTTTGCCGCCCAACGGGCGGGCGTATCGTCCTGCGGCTCATGCGCCCTGAAACGCTTGACGCCTCACGACAATTGACCGAACGAACGGTCAATCATAGGTGAGAAAAAATGTCGCGCAAGCAAAATTTGCTGCAGTGCGGTCGAGCCGGGTCGGAAGGCGACAAACGCGTGGATTAACCGGGCCGGTTGCGGCCGTATTTGTCATGGGCGTCGACCCAGTCGCCATGGACGACAGCGGCAGCCAGGGACACCTCCCCGGCAAGAACTGTCGCCGCGCAAATCTCGGCAAATTTTTCGACCTTTCCTGTGCCGTAGCAGCCAAGCAGCTCCAGGCATTCGCGTTGCGTGGGAAGCCCTGTGCCACCGCCATAGGTCGCCACAATCAGGGACGGGATTGTAATCGACCAATAATAATCGCCGGTCTCAAGCAGCTCGACAAAGGTAATGGCGGCGTGGCTTTCGGCGATATTGGCCACATCCTGGCCGGTCGCAATGAAAAGCGCTGTCAATCCGTTTGCCGAATGCATGCCATTGTTGACCGTGCCCGCCAGCATGCCGCCCACATTCGACACCAGCCGGGTACGGAACAGCGCCGCATTGGACGGGCCCATGATCTCGCGCATCAACCCATCGGGAATGGTCGCCTCGGCCACCACCCGCGCCCCGCGCGAGTGCAGCATATTCATATGCGAGTGTTTCTTATCGGTGTCGGTTGCGCCGGACAGGGTGTAGGCATCGGCTGCGGGGGCCGCCTTAGAAATCCACTCGCAGGCCGCCAGCGTGGCCTTGCCCGACATATTTTGCCCGGCCGCGTCTCCGGTCTCATAATTGAACCGTAAGAAGACCATTTTCGCGACGGTGAACTTCTGGATATGGGATAATTTGCCAACGGAGGTTGTCGCCTCCGCCGCCTTTTTGATCCCGTCGACATTGGCATCGACCCAGAGGGCAAAGGTGCGCGCATCCCGCGCGGTCGAGAAGTGAAAGACCGGTGCACGTTGCATATAGCGCTCGATGAGGGTCGTTTTGATGCCACCGGCCTCCTTAAGGAGGCGCATGCCGCGATTATAGCTGGCAACAAGAGTGCCCTCGGTGGTTGCCATCGGCACGAAAAACTCGCCCTGGGCATGCTCGCCATCGACCCGCAAGGGGCCCGCGAGCCCCAAGGGCACCTGGGCAACGCCGGTAAAATTCTCGATATTGCCAGGCAATAGCGCCGGATCGATTGTCCCTGAACCCACATGATGCAGCTCAACGCCGGTCTGCCCGGCAGCGAAGCTGCGCCGGTTCGCGGCCGCTTGCGGCGTGTAATCGTTGGCCTTATCGCGCGGTATTTTGTTGGGTTGGTCTGTCATGGCCTTGCTCCCTCTGCCTCACAGGCGGCCGCCTTTTTGGCGTGTTCTATTGATCTGGAGCAGTAAGAACGGGACTGGAGCGGTGTCAACACGGCCGTTGATTGGCCCTTGGCCCCTATCGGCAAACCTTTCGTGCGCATTTCTTTTTTACAGTAGACGGATAATATGAAGCTCCCCTACGGCATAATCTAGCGCACCAAGCCTGGCCCATAGCTACTCAAGGGCCCGGCCGACCCGAATGCCCATCAGGTTGCTTATCCCCTCAGGGTTGCTCGCATTGCGGAAGGCCGATCGCAGATAGCGCGGCTCATAGACCCAAGCACCGCCCCGAATGACCCGCACACAGCGGAATGTTTCCGTGGCATAGGACACATCCTCAAAGGCACGGCCATCACGCGGCGCCCGTTGATAGGCCTGCGGATGATAACAGTCACTCACCCATTCGAGGGCATTGCCATGGACGTCATAAAGGCCAAAGGCATTCGCCTTGAATGACCCAACCGGGGCAGTTTCAGGATAGCCGTCATCACAGGTGTTCGGCGAGAGAGCGCTGGTCGGCGCAAGACCGGCTACCGGATCGCCGACGCTGGCATCAAGACCGTTCCCATAGGCACAAAGCTCGGCGGCGGCATTGCCGAAATGATACTGAGGATAGGTCCCCGGTTCCCTCTCGCCGCGCGCCGCATACTCCCATTCGGCCTCGGACAGGAGACGATAGGCCTTGCCCGTCCGCTCGCTCAACCAGTCCGTATAGGCCTTAGCATCGAACCAATTAACGCACACAACCGGATGATCGTCCGCTTGCTCGATCCCCGGGTTTTGCCAATCGCGCCCGCGTCTGAGCGCCAGAACACCCTCCTCATGGGTCCAGCATCGTTCGCTGGCTTGGTGCCCAGACCCTGCAACAAAGCGCGCAAACTCCGCACGCGTGATTTCAAAGCGGCTTACGGCAAAGGCCCGAGCGAACGTGACCGTGCGTTGCGGACCTTCATGGTCGAGCCGGCCTTCTTCGCGCCGGTCCGCGCCCATGGTGAAGGCGCCGGGCGGCACAATCACCAGGTCGGGACAGGTCTTGCAGTCCCTAAACACCGCGCCCGGCCCGCCCAAGTGCACCGCTTCATCGGCCTGCGCCGTCGTTGACGCAAGGGCAACGAGGGCGAAGAGGGACGGGACGGCCAGGAGAGCCATGAAATCGACCATTCTGGACCGCATGCCTGTCATCCCCCTTTGCCTGTCACGGCCCGGCGCCTTGCCTTAACTGGACGTGCCTTGCGTTGCCCGGGACGCGGCGGCTCTCTCCGTAGGCAGAAAAAAGTAAAGCCGGAGACGCCACTGAGACACATCCAGATCCGGCTTTAATTATCTGCCAACCCGTTGAAATCTTTGGAGCGGGTGATGGGGATCGAACCCACGGCCCTCAGCTTGGGAAGCTGATGCTCTACCACTGAGCTACACCCGCCTGAGGCGCTTGAGGAAACACCCCTGAAGCTGCCTGTACCGGACTTGCCAACTCGGCAACTCCCGGAAAACAAACGCCTATCACGGGAAGTTCATTTCTGAAAGCACCCGGCCTGCGCCTAGACATGGACCGGCGTGAGTGTAACCATCCCAGCAAAGTAACAGTGCGTGCGGTGCCGCGTGACCGCTCGGGCCTAAAGGTTCTGATGAACGTTCAAACGCCTCCCCTGCCGGACGACTTCACGCCCCTGAGTGCGGAGAAGTTCAACGATCCGGATGTGACGGCGAAGGGGGAGCGCCGAGCCCGGGTCCCCCTCGTCAAGCTGTAGACCCTTTGGTTTAACACCGTAACGCTGTGCAAAATCGCTTGCCGCAATTGCTACATTGAATCGAGCCCGACAAACGACCGGCTGGTCTATCTCAAAACGGGCGATGTGACCCCCTATCTCGACGAAATCGCAGACCTTGGCCTCGGCACCCGGGAAATCGCCTTTACCGGGGGTGAGCCCTTCATGAACCCGGATATGGTGCCGATTTTGGAGGCGTGCCTTGAGCGCGGCTTTGAGGCGCTTGTCCTTACAAATGCGATGCGCCCCCTGATGCGCCCCCGGGTGCAAACCGGCCTCACCGGCCTGCGGGCGCGCTTTGGCGACCGGTTGTCCTTACGCATCTCCATCGATCATTACACGGCAGAGCGGCATGAGGCGGAACGGGGGCCGCGCACCTTCGGGGAAATGCTGAAGGGCATTGCCTGGCTTGCAGCTCAGGGCTTTCCCCTGTCCGTGGCAGGACGAACCTGTTGGGGGGAGAGCGATGCGACGGCGCGGACGGGGTATCGGGACCTTTTTGCACGGCTTGGTCTTGTGATCGATGCTGACGATCCGGGCACCCTTATTTTGTTTCCTGAAATGGATGAGCGGGTGGACGTGCCGGAGATCACAACAGGTTGCTGGAAGATCTTAGGGCTGTCGCCAGCGGACATTATGTGTGCATCGAGCCGCATGATTGTAAAACACCAAGGCGATGCAGCACCCACCGTCATGCCCTGCACGCTCTTGCCCTACGATCGATCCTTCGGCATGGGCGAGACTCTGTCCAACTCCCTCAAGGCCGATGGGGGGAATTTCGCGCGCGGGGCGATTAAGCTGAACCACCCCCATTGCGCCAAATTTTGTGTGTTGGGCGGGGGGTCTTGTAGTGCCGGCTAGCTGAGATCGGCCGTTACCGGCCCACAGCGCAGAGACGAACCGCAAGGCCTCGAGGCGTTTGGGCGTTTAAGAAGCCGGCTTGAAGTGACGGGATAATTGCAGCCCCTGCCGCTGATAGCTCGCCCGTCCGTGCTCGCCGTAAAGTTGACTTGGCCGTTGCTCCATCCGCTCATAACGGAGCCGGGCAACTTTTTGTCCGTCCTCAAGCACAAACGGCACATCGTGGCTGCGCACTTCCAACACCGCCCGCGACCCATCTCCGCCAGCGTCCCGGTTACCGAAACCCGGATCGAAAAAGCCCGCATAATGGACGCGGAACTCCCCAACGGTTGGATCGATCGCGACCATCTCCGCTGCGTATTTCGGCGGAATGTGGATCGCCTCCTTTGACACGAGAATGTAAAATTCGTTGGGATCCAGGATCAGCCGCCGGCTCGCGCCGATCGTCACCGGATCCCAAAATTCGTGCGCGTCATAGGCTGCCTCGGCATCCATATCGACCACCGCGGCATGGCGTTTGGCGCAATACCCAATCAGGCTGCCCGGTTCACCGCCGAGATCCACCGAACAAGCGATGCCCTCTTGGATATCGGCATCGCCCTCGCTCGATACCAGCGTCTCGCGCAGGTGCAACCGCTGCAATTCGGTATCGGGAAAGGCCGCCGTGCCCCGTCGCAGCCGCAGCTGGTTGAGCTTTGAGCCGGTGCGCACCAGGACACTGAAGGTCCGCGGGCTGATTTCGGCATAGAGCGGGCCCGAATAACCCGCAG
>JBCDJA010000029.1:0-12081 GCA_038748465.1 Pseudomonadota bacterium | reverse complement strand
CTGTGGGCATCCTCCTGCCTCTAACCACCGTCGACCGGGGGATCGACTGGCTTGCGGAAAGTCTGTTCGGGGTCTCGACAGGTCTTGTGCTCACCGGATCGATCGTTGCGGTGATCTATGCCTATCTCGTGCGGTTCATGGCGATCCCGCTCAACGGGCTTGAGGCAAGCTTGCAAAAGGTCAGCCTTACAATGGATGCCGCAGCCCGCTCGCTCGGCAGCGACATACCAGGCGTCATGGCACGGGTGCATGTTCCGCTCCTGCGGGGCAGCGTCCTAACGGCAGCGTTGGTGGTTTTTGTCGATGTCGTGAAGGAGCTGCCGGCCACTTTGATTCTGCGTCCCTTCAATTTCGATACCCTGGCCACCCAGGCCTATCGCCTTGCGTCGGACGAGCGCCTTGCCGAATCGTCGACCGCTTGCCTTGTGATTGCGGCCGTTGGGCTCGTGCCCGTTATCATCCTCACACGCCGTATCACCGGCCCTCAGCGCACCCCATAAAACAATCGGCCGCCGGGTGCACCCCGACAGCCGATTCTAAAACGCGTTTAAAAGGACGCGGGTCTTACTCGTAGCCAACTTCGTCGTAGACGGCTTTGGCCTCAGCTTGGCGTTCACCGAACACCGCAACGCTCACCGTGTCGGCTTTGAATTCGCCCATGCTCGACACGCCTTCGCTTGGCTCCACGCCCGCGATGACCGGAAACTCGTCGTTGCCATCGCCAAAGTATTTTTGGGCTTCTGGGCTCACGAGATATTCCAGGAACTTGATCGCGTTCTCTTTATTCGGAGCGTTTTTCGCAACACCGCCGCCAGAGATGTTCACGTGTGTGCCACGGCCTTCTTGGTTCGGGAACACCCAACCCAACTTGTCCGTGTCATCCGGATTAGCGAGGTTTTTGACGTCTTTGCGCAGGGCGCGCGCAAAGTAATAGTGGTTAGACACGGCAACGGCGCACTGGCCGGAAGCAATACCGCGCAGCTGATCGGTGTCACCGCCTTCAGGGTCGCGGGCCCGGTTTTCCCACACGGCAGCCGCCCAATCTTTGGCCCCATCGGCCCCATTGGCCTCAATGATCGAGGACATGAGAGACAGCATGTAGATGTTGCCGCTTGTGCGGGTGCACACCTTGCCTTTGAGCTCGGGCTTTGCGAGGTCTTCATAGGTTTGGATCATCGACGGATCGACGATAGCTTTATCGTAGAAGATGATCCGTGCGCGTTGTGAAAAGCCGTAATAGAGGCCTTCCGGATGGCGAAGTTCGGCCGGGATCGCCTCATTCAGCACGTCTGATTCGACCGACTGCAGAAGGCCCATATCCGCCGCCTTCCAAAGATTGCCGGCGTCCGCGGTGATGAAGAGGTCCGCAGGGCTATCGGCACCCTCGGCTTCCATCCGCGCCATCAGTTTGCCGCCTTTATCTTCAATGCGGTTCACCTTAATTCCGGTGGCTTCGGTGAAATCGGAATAGAGCCGTTCGTCGGTGTCGTAATGGCGCGATGAATAAAGGTTCACCTCACCTTCCGCGGCTGCGGGCGTTGCAAAAGGCAAAGCGGTCGTCAGTGCGAGCGCAAGCGTTGCGGCCCGGGATTTTGTGAAATACCGGTTAGGCATAAACGTCTCCTTGGTTGACTTAAGAACGTCCCTCACTGGGTGGGCTGTCACGACCGAGCTGATGCCCAGCCGAGAACACTAAAAACTAGTATTGAGAACGAATTTCAGTAGCAACTATCGTATTAACAATCGAGTCATCAAGCGCGGTGGCTGTGACCAATTTGCGATAGCCAGCTACCTGGAAAGGCCGCTAATTCCAATAGGAACGATGATAGATTTTCCCAATCAAAGCACCCAACACTCTTCGATGGGAGGGGCACCCTGCAACCCGGAGAGGTTGCGCGTCACTGGCCTGACCGTGCGGGTCGAGGGCGCTCCGATTGTCGATAAGGTGAGCCTTTCAGTTCGGGCAGGCGATGTGTTTTGCCTCTTGGGCCCCTCAGGTTGCGGCAAATCCTCCACGTTGCGGGCGATTGCAGGCCTCGTGGTTCCCGATGCGGGTGCCATCTCGATCGATGGCGAGCTGATGTCCGGCGATGGGGCCTTTCTCGATCCTGAGCACCGGAATGTTGGCTTGGTCTTCCAGGATCAGGCTTTGTTTCCCCATCTCACCGTCCTGCAAAACGTTGCCTTCGGTTTGCAACGCCTTGCCAAGCCCGAGCGGGCGGCAAAGGCGCGCCAGGTGCTGGAAACATTGGGGATGGCCGCCTATGCCGACCGATATCCGGCAACCTTATCGGGCGGGGAAAAGCAGCGCGTGGCCATAGCGCGCGCCCTCGCCCCTCGGCCGGCTCTCTTGCTCCTCGATGAACCGTTTTCGGGCCTCGATGGGAGCCTGCGAACCGCCATCCAAGATGAAATGATGGAGGTGTTGGCCGCGCTGGAGACCACCGTCGTCATTGTCACCCATGACCCGGAGGAGGCAATGCGCCTTGGGGACCGCATCGGCGTCATGCATCAAGGGCAGTTGCTCCAGGTCGGAAGTCCCACCGACATCTACGAACGCCCGAATGATCTAGTAACCGCACAACTGTTCTCGAGCGTCGATTGCTTTCCTGGCACCGTGCACCGCGGCGCCTTGGAAACGGCGATCTGTACCCTACCCGCGCCGGGTTTGAGCGATGGCACCGATGCGCTTTTGGGCTTCCGCCCCCGCGCCATCGGGTTCGAGCCGGTGACCGATGATGGCCAAGCCAATGCGCGCGTCCTCCGCATCCGCCATTTGGGCGACCATGTGCTTGTTGAGGCGCAACTGATTGCGGGCCCTCAACGCAAGATCTCCTCGCGTGTGGAGCATGCGCCTCAGGTTCAGACGGGCGATGCTGTCCGCGTGAGGATCGATCCTGACCGGGCGATGATTTTTCGCGTGTGAGATGGGGCCCATGCCCGACCATAGACGTAGCGTTTCAGCCCTTGGCGCCGTTCACGAATCAGCAACGGTATGGCTGGTAGGACACCACTGTCGCCAACAAACCGCAGGGCCCCATGCAATTCGAGTGGGTCAATCTCCCCATCAATCAGTGGCAGGATTTTATCGGTCGCGCCGGCCGAAGCAATCTCATCCAATCCTGGCCCTATGCGCGCGCCAGCCATCGCCACGGCCAGGTGCCGACCCGGTTCGCCACCATCAATCGGCACGGAAAAATCCTGGGCGGTTTTCAAGTACAGGTAGCAAAGGCAATGTCGTTTTTGCAGGTCGCGACCCTCGATCGCGGCCCGTTGTGGTTTGACGAGCACGGCACGCAAGACGACTGGCGAGAGTTCCTTCGCGCTTTCGATACGGCCTTTCCGCGCAGGTTCGGGCGTCGGCGCCGGGTTATGCTCGAATTGGAAGACGGAGAGCCCGCGCGCAAGCTGCTGCGCGAGGCGGGGTTTAAGCGGGTGGCGCCGGGCTACCAAACCGTTGAACTCGATCTCACTCGATCCTTGGACGACCTCAACGCCAATTTGAAATCCGGGTGGCGGCAGTCGCTCAACAAGGCTGCGCGCGCTGGGCTGACGGTCGATATCGATGCTGGGACGCGGCATCTCCCGTGGTTATTGGCACGCTATGACACTCAGAAGGCGGACCAACGCTTTGGCGGCGCCAAGCCAGACTTTCTAACCTCGATGGCCAAGGAGGCGCATGAACTCGGCGATCTGATGATGATCCGTGCGCTTGACAGCGGCGCGCCCATCGCCGCCATCTTAGTCTTTGTACACGGAACGAGCGCAACGTATCAGGTGGGATGGACCTCGGACCGGGGACGGTCGGTCTGTGCCACCCACCTTCTGTTGTGGACTGCGGTCGGCCACTTACAAGAACGCGGTATCGAGCGTTTCGATCTTGGGGGCATCAACGATGCCTCGGCTCCCGGCGTCACCCAGTTCAAACAGGGGCTGAACGGCACAGCCGTCGACCTCGTTGGTATCTATTGCTGATCGGGGTGGGGTGAGCCAGCGGTTCGGGGGCCTGAGTTCGGGCGAAGACCCCCTCTGGTTTGCCACATTGGTTTGACCCCCCTTGGTTTGACCCTAGGGCCGAGCCCATACTCCCCGAACCATGGTCGATGCATCCTGCCCCCCCTTGGCGCTCCGAGAGCGGCCGACATCTTTAAATCTGACCGCCTATTGCCTGGACCATTGGGCCCGCGTCGCCCCGCACCGGGAGGCCTTGCGGGTGCTTTACGGGGTTGGCCCGGCAGCCCCGCGCCCCCGCGCCTTCACCTATGGAGAGGTGGACCGGACGGTGCGCGCCTATGCGGCCGTGTTTGCACGCCAGGGCCTTGCGCCGGGGGACCGCATCTTTATCCGCCTTGCCAACGATGCGCCTTATGTCTTTGCGTTTTTTGGGGCCATGGCTGGCGGGTTTGTGCCCGTGCCGGCCTCTGATCAGTTGAGCGATCGCGAGGTCGCCGACCTTATCGCCGATTGCGCGCCCTCCCTTGTGGTTTCAGACTTTAAGGTCGCGTCGGTGACCCCGTTGCCGCGGATCGGCTCAACCGATCTTGCAAGCCAAGCTCACTCCGTGGACCCGCCGCCCTATGCCGCGATGCGGCCCGACGATCCGGCGTTTCTCATTTACACGTCGGGCACGACGGGGCGGCCGAAAGGCGTGCTGCATGCCCACCGGTCGATTTGGGGACGCCGGCCGATGTTTGCCGGATGGCACGATCTGACCTCTGACGACCGCCTGCTCCATGCGGGCGCGTTTAACTGGACCTATACACTGGGCGTCGGCTTGAGCGATGCGTGGACCGCGGGTGCCACGGCGTTGTTGTTTGCCGGCGACCGAAACCCTGAGGTGTGGCCGGATCTCATTGCGCAGGAAAACGCGACGATTTTCTGTGCCGTCCCAAGCCTTTACCGGCAAATCCTCAAATATGGAAAAAACCTGCGCGCGCGCCTGGCCTCTCTTCGCCACGGTCTCACAGCCGGCGAGGCGCTGACCCAGGAGCTTCGCTCAACCTGGGACAACACCGTCGGGGTACCGCTGTTTGAGGCTTTGGGCATGAGTGAGGTGTCGACCTTCATCTCCTGCTCACCGAGCGTTCCCGTGCGGCCTGGCTCTCCGGGCCGCGCGCAAGCCGGCCGGCGCGTCTGCGTTTTGCCCGAGGACACGCAAGGCACCGATCCCTTGCCTGCAAACCGGATTGGCCTTCTTGCAGTCCATGCCAGCGATCCGGGTCTCTTTTTGGGCTATTGGAAGCGGCCGGAGGAAGAAGCCGCGGTGTTTCGTGGGGCGTGGTTTATCGGCGGGGATCGCGTCTCGATGGACGAGGCGGGCTACATCACCCATCACGGCCGGGCCAATGATGTCATGAACGCGTTCGGCTACCGGGTCGCGCCCCAAGAAGTCGAGGCGGCACTGCTTCAACATCCGGCGGTGCAGGACTGCGCCGTCGCAGAACATCAGGTCCGCGAGGACGTATCGGTCATCGCAGCGTGGATCGTTGCCACCACACCCCATCCGAGCGCTGACGCCCTTGAGGCATTCCTGACGACGCGGCTTGCGGCCTACAAACACCCACGCGCCTATCATTTCGTTTCGACGTTGCCGCGCACGCGAACCGGAAAACTCCAGCGCCGTGCGCTTCAAGACCCGGCTTATTCAACTCAAAACGAGGCTGGCAATTAGCAAAACGGCAAGGGATTTGCCGCTACCTTTCACCCCATGTCCCAAGAGGCCGCTCTCAAATCCCCGCCCGCGCCGGAGGCAGAACCGCTCGCGCTTGACCGCCGACGGGTCTTGATCCTCTCCGATATGGAAAGCCTGCGTGACCAGTATCAGGCAAGCCTCGCTAAGGCGGGATATGCCGCCCACGCTGCCGCTCTCGGCGATACCGAGACCTTCCAAACGGTCAAGCCAGACCTCATCGTCATTATTTGCAACGACCGGGCAATCTTGGCGGCCGACGGTGCGCCAACGCCAGCAACGCCGGTGTTTTGGGAAACGCCGATCCTCCTCGTGACTGAGCGGTGGCGCGAGGCCGATGCCCTGCTCGCGCGCGATGAGGTGCATGACTGGACGGTGCCGGCCGCCCCATCCGTGATTGTCGAACGGGTGCGCAGCTTGTTGCGCTTGTCCGGCTATGCGCTTGAGTTCGCCCGGCGCCGGGCCGCTGCCACCCGTCTTGACTTGGTGCTCAAGGAGCGCACCGGCAAGCCTGTCGTCCCGAACAGCCGCGAGGTGCCGGTGCTTTATTTCGGCCCCCCTTCGCTTGAAAGCCAATCGGTGGTGTTGCTCGCGCAAAAAGCCGGGCGGCCCTTCATGTCGACCTTCAGTGCGGAAACCGCTCTCGATTATGTCGCGCTTTATCCGGTGACCACCATCGTCCTCGATTACGAAACCGACCCCGAGGCGAGCGAGGCATTTATCCGCACCCTGCGGACCTCAAAGGACCTGTCGCGCACGCCGGTGATTGCCTGCGCTGACCCACGGCAAGCCGAGCGGGCTGAAAAGCTTCTTCGCTTCGGGCTGACCGATGTGGTCGTGAAGCCGCTTAACCCGTCTTACCTGCGCACACGGGTCGATGCGCTGACCTATCGGGCGATCCGCTTTGATGCCGTTCTCGACCTCTTTGCCCAGCGCGGCTTCCAGGCTCTCAAATCGAAGGAGACCGATCTCTTCCGCCGCAATTACCTTGAGGCCTATCTCGCCCAAGCGGTTGATCTGTGCCGGCAAAAGATCACCACAGGCTCGGCGCTGTGCGTGGCGTATGACGCGGCCGAGGCCCAAACCGCTGACGAGGAATTGGGATATACCGACCCGGAGCGCTCCTTGCGGACGATGCTTCAACAGGTGCTCCGGTTTGAAGATTTCGTCGGCGAAATGGCGGCCGGCCGGTATGTGGCGGTGCTGCCGCTGACGTCGATGAAAGACGCCGAGACCATCAAATGGCGGTTTGCGTCGGTGCTGAAGAACACCGATTTGGGCCTTGCCGACGGGGACCGGCCGGTGAGCTTAAGCCTCACCGCCATCGAGGCCGGCGATACCCCTGACCTTGTGTTCTCGCGCCTCGCGGCAGCCGCCAAGGCTCTCTAGTCCGGGCTCTGGGCGTTCCTTCTCGCCAGGCCCTGCATTGCGGCTCACCCGGCGGCGCGGTGCGGTTCGTCTTTGGTTGCCCCAAGCGCGATCGTCGCAAGCTGCTGGCAGATTTTTTCAGAGCCCTTCAAGCGATCTTCCGGATCCGGCCAAGCGTGGCGCACCACCACCTTGTGGTCGGGGCGCAGCTTGTAGCGATCTTGATGCTTGCCGATGAAGAGCAACAGGCCCTCCGGATTGGGGAAGGAATTGTTCCGGAAGCTGAGAGTGAGTCCCTTTGGTCCCGCGTCCACCTTGTCGATATGCGCATCCCGGCAATGACCCTTGATGGTAATGACCTTTAAGAGGTGCTCGACCTCCTTGGGGACCGGCCCAAACCGGTCATGCAATTCGGCTGCAAACGCGCGCACCGCCTCGCGGCCCTTGATTTCAGACAGCCGCCGATAGAGCGCCAGCCGCACATCGAGATCGGCAACATAGTCTTCCGGGATCAAAACCGCTGCGCCTGTGTTGATCTGCGGCGACCAGGTGCCCTCCTCTTCCACCGCCAGATCGCCGCTGCGCAGGGACGCAACGGCCTCCTCGAGCATCTGTTGAAAGAGCTCCACTCCCACCTCGCGGATATGGCCCGATTGCTCTTCCCCCAGAAGGTTCCCGGCGCCGCGGATATCAAGATCGTGGCTTGCTAGGTTAAAGCCCGCCCCCAAAGTGTCGAGGGTTTGCAAGACCTTCAGGCGTTTCTCGGCATTGCGGGTGAGCGCTTGTTTGACCGGATAGGTGAGATAGGCATAGGCCCGTTGTTTAGAGCGGCCAATGCGCCCGCGAATTTGATAAAGCTGCGCCAGCCCGAACATATCCGCCCGATGCACGATAAGCGTGTTGGCCGTTGGGATATCAAGCCCCGATTCGATGATCGTGGTCGCCAGCAGCACGTCGAATTTGCCGTCGTAAAAGCCGTTCATGATCTCCTCAAGGCGGCCGGCCGGCATTTGTCCGTGAGCGGCCACGGCCTTCACCTCCGGCACAAACTCCTTGAGGAACTCTTCCGCCTCCGGCAGATCAGAAATGCGGGGACACACATAAAAGCTTTGCCCGCCTCGGTAATGCTCGCGCAGCACCGCCTCGCGCACGACCACCGGATCGAAGGGGCTGACAAAGGTACGCACGGCCAGACGATCAACCGGCGGTGTGGCGATGATCGACAGCTCCCGCATGCCGGTTAGGGCCATCTGCAAGGTGCGCGGAATGGGCGTTGCGGTGAGGGTCAGGACATGCACATTGGCGCGCAATTGCTTGAGACGCTCTTTGTGCCCCACCCCGAAGTGCTGCTCCTCATCGACGATCAGCAAACCAAGGCGATTGAATTCGGTGGATTTGGCAAGCAGGGCATGGGTGCCGATTACGATATCGACCGAGCCATCTCGCATCCCCGCGCGAGTATCGGCTGCGTCCTTCTGAGAGACAAAGCGCGATAATTGGCGCACATTGAGGGGCCAGCCGGCAAATCGCTCTTCAAAAGACTTTGTATGCTGACGAGCAAGCAAGGTCGTGGGCGCAACGACCGCAACTTGCCGGCCGCTCATAGCAACAAGAAAGGCCGCCCGCAGAGCCACCTCGGTTTTGCCAAAGCCCACATCGCCGCACACCAACCGGTCCATCGGTCGCCCGGACCCCAAGTCCTCCATCACATCGTGGATGGCGGCCAGTTGATCGTCCGTTTCTTCATAGGGAAAGCGGGCCGCAAATTCTTCATAGGCACCGGTTGCCCCTTCAATCAGGTCGCCTTTGCGAAGCGCCCGCTCGGCCGCCAGCTTGATCAATTGATCGGCCATCTCGCGCAGCCGCTGCTTCAGCTTGGCCTTGCGCGACTGCCAGCCCGCCCCGCCCAGCCGGTCGAGCACCACCTCCCCGTCGCCGTCCCCATACCGGCTTAGAAGTTCAATGTTCTCGACTGGGAGGAACAGCTTATCCCCGCCGGCATAGCGCAGCTCCAGGCAATCATGGGGCGCACCCTGAACATCGATCGTCTCGAGGCCATGGTACCGACCAATGCCATGATCCACATGCACCACAAAATCTTCTGGAGAGAGCGACGAGGCTTCTTTCAGGAAGTTCTGCGCCTTTTTGGTGCGCGATTGCTTCGGCCCGATCCGGTCGCCCAGGATATCCCCTTCGGAGAGGACGAGCAGGTCATCGGTTTCAAAGCCATGTTCAAGCGGACACACCGCGGTTGCCACGAGGCCCCGCTCGCCGCCCTGAAACGCATCGAAGGTTTTGACCCGGGCCGGTTTTTCGAGCCCGTGATCGGCAAGCACAAGGCCTGTGCGTTCGGCCGTGCCCTCTGTGCCGAAGGCAAGGAGCGTGCGTTTGCCGGCGGCTTGACGCTCTTTCACAAAGGCGCCCACCGTGTCGAACAAATTGACATCCCCATCGCGGCGCTCGACCGAGAAATCCCGCGCCGGCCGGGCGCCAGCATCGTAGGTCTCAGTCCCCCCCGCGGCATCGAAGGGGGAAAAACGCCGCGTTGGGAGCGACGACAAAGCGCTCTCCCACTCCTCCGGCGTCAGATAAAGCGCATCGGGATTGAGCGGTTTGTAAACCGAGCCGCCTAAGGCGCCCGGTGCCGGATCAGCGCGGACCTGATCGCGGGCCTCAAAGTGATCCTCGATTTGCGCAAAACGCTTGTCGGCCGCATCATCCGCCAGATGATCGAGTGTCACAACCGGCTTGTGCAAATAGTCAAACAAGGTGGCGAGGTTATCGTGGAACAGCGGCAGCCAATGCTCCATGCCCTGATGTTTGCGCCCGGCACTCACCGATTCATAAAGCGGGTCGTCGTCGGTGACCGCGCCGAAGGCGGCCAAATAACCTTTCCGGAAGCGGGCAATTGAACTGTCATCAAGCAGCACCTCACTGACCGGAAAGAGATCGATGCCGCTTAGCTGCTTGGTGCTGCGCTGACTGTCTGGATCGAAGAGGCGAACCGATTCGAGTTGGTCGCCAAAAAGATCGAGCCGCAAGGGCTTGTTTTGCCCTGGTGGGAAGACATCCACAATCCCTCCGCGGACGGCATAATCGCCAGGGTCCATCACGGTGCTGGCCCGGGCATAGCCATTGCGTTCCAGAAAAAGGGTCAGGGCCTCCAGGTCGATGTCATTTCCACTGCGCGCCGAGAAACTGATTGACCTTAGGGTGTCTGGCGGCGGGACGCGCTGGGTTGCAGCATTGATTGTCGCGATCACCACATGGGGAAGGGCTTTTTCCGGCTTGAGGCGCGCAAGGCGCGCAAGGGCCGCGACCCGCGCCGAGGCTACGTCCGGATTGGGCGATACCCGGTCATAGGGAAGGCAGTCCCACGCAGGGAAGCGCACGGTTTTGACCCCCGGCGCGAAGAACCTTAGAGCCGTTGCCAGGCGTTGGGCGCGCGTCTCGTCCCGGGCGATGTGAAGCACACTGCCCTGGCCTTTTTTAAGCCGCGCTAGATCGCCGAGCACAAGCGCGTCCATGCCCGCCGGCGCGCCGGCAATCGTCTTGATCGTGAAATCCCAGGTCAGCCGCTCAAGCCGCATGGGCCCATACCCCTTAAAGCAGTGAGGGCTCTGTAACGCCCTCCTGGGTCACCAAGTGTGTGAAAAATCTTGGCCCGCGCGCCACACCAGCCAAGGCGGCTCCGGCCCACGGCGCTCCCGTCTGCGCTCTTGCAGCGCCTTGGGGCGAAAGGCAGTGCCCGGCTCAGGCCACGTAGTCAAGCTTTTGCAGGCGTGCCATCACCGTGGTGTCGTAGAAGTGGGGCACGTCTTCGCGTTTTGTAATCCACTTGAACACCGTGTCATCGGGAAGGCCGATCAACGCCTCGAAATCGATCAGCTCAGCCTCGGTCATCGTCGGCACATGCGCGTCCGCGAAATGGCCGAGGATCAAATCCATCTCCCGAGTGCCCCGGTGCCAGGCCCGAAAGCGCAGGCGCTTGCGTTTGGCCTCAACGGATCCGGGTATTGGCAGGGTTTGATCGTCGGTCATCGTGCTTCCCCTAGGGCGACTCCTATAAGCTTGCACAAGAAGGTAGGTCGCCAGGCCCCTCGTGTCACCACCGCGGCCGCTGGACCGGCTTGCCAAAGGAGAACGGGAGGGTCTTGATCGGGCCATGCGTCCGGAAATCCTCTACCCCCTTTTTGCTCCCGTCCAAACGATCAACGGGATCGGCCCGAAGCTCGCAGGCCTTCTAGAAAAGCTCTGCGGGCCCAAACTCATCGACACCCTCCTCCACATGCCAGAAGGCCACGTGGACCGCCGAAGCACGGGACCGCTACAGGACCTGCCCCCCGGCCAGGTGGCAAGCGTGCGCGTGACAATCGGCCCGCATACGCCGCCGCCGCCGGCCGCACGCCGTCGCCCCTACCGGATTGAGGCAAGCGACGAGACGGGGACCCTGTGGCTGACCTTCTTTCATGCCCGGGCTGACTATCTCCAGCAGCTGCTTCCTGAGGGGGAAGAGCGGTTGGTGAGCGGACGGCTTGAAACCTATGAAGACGCCCTGCAAATGGCCCATCCCGATTACGTGGTGGCGCCTGATGAAGCGCATCTCATTCCGCAAATTGAGCCGGTTTATCCGTTGACGGCGGGATTGACTAACAGGTCCATGCGAAAGGCAATCGCCGGCGCTCTTGATCAGCTTCCCGACCTGCCCGAATGGATTTTATCCTCCGAGCGCGGCCGTGAGGCGTGGCCGAGCTTTGCGTCTGCGATGCAGGCGGTGCATGCACCGTCCGATCCAAACGACATTGATCCGGCTGCGGGCCATCGCCGCCGCCTCGCCTATGACGAGCTCTTGTCCGACCAGTTGGCGCTCCTTCTTGTGCGTGCGAGCCTCAAGCGGGCCCGCACGCCAGCCCTTGAGGCGCCGGGACGGGCCACTCGGGCGCTGCTGCACGCACTCCCCTTTGACTTGACCGATGGCCAGCGCGAGGTGCTCGCCGACATCCGGACCGACATCGAAAGCGGCT